>CAZPHF010000017.1:0-40485 GCA_964586115.1 uncultured Flavobacteriaceae bacterium
TGTACCTTCTTTTTTTTTGAATGTCCCACAAGATATTCATCAATGAAGTTCTTGACGGTTGTGTTTTTTGAACTGCCATAATTAGATTTGAGGTGAAATATGTAATAAAGGTAACCCCGGCTAAAAATCTAAAACATGACAATTATCAGTAAAAGATGAATTAATAAAAAGATAATTAAAACTTAATAATTTGGCTATAAAATAGATAAACCCTGAAAATAAATAAGAAGATGATACTATTTATCCAAAATTCTAAGAAACTTCTAATGCCTTTACTCTCAATTCTTTGCCCTGAAGTATCCCTTTTAAAAAACTATTACAATTTGGACACGGATCGTATATGAAATTAATATCAAAAGTAATATTACAATCTAAGCATTTACCTTTCCCATTGATGATAATAATCTTTTTTTCTGCAAATTCTAATACTGAACCCTTAACAGCCGCTGGCCAAACAAAATCCAAGGCATCAAATTCAATTCCAGCCAGGGTTCCAATTTCCAGTTCAATCAGATCTACCCTTTTAGCACCTGCTTTTTCGGCTTCGGTTTCAGCAATTTTCAGTATCCCCATAACAATGGATAACTCGTGCATAGCTTTTTATATTTTCGGGATCAACTGTTAAAGATAATAGAATTTTACTCAAAAAACATGATAATAATCATTGTATCAGTGATTTAAATAATATAAATTTATGCTTGATTTTCTTTTTACCAAAGCATTACTCTTAAAACTACCGATATGGCAACAAAAGATGGGGTTAGAGAAACCTATTATGAAAGTGCAATAAGAAAGGGGTATAACCGACGCGATTTTATGAAATTTGCGGCATTTATTTCGGCCTATATGGGGCTTGAAAACTCCCTTATCGGGCAGGTGGCAAATTCCTTAGAAACCAAGTACAGGCTTCCCATTATTTGGGAACATTATCAGGAATGCACTTGTTGTAGTGAATCATTTATTCGTTCAGATCACCCTATGGTTGCTGATATTATACTTGACAATATTTCTTTAGATTATACCGAAACACTTATGGCGGCTTCAGGACATCAAGCGGAAGCAGCAAAACATGATACCATGAAAAAGTATCATGGCGAATATATTTTATGTGTTGAAGGCTCAATACCTATGGGTGCCAATGGGGTGTATTGTACGATAGCCGGAAAGACGGCACTTGAACATTTAAAGGAAGCAGCAGAAGGTGCAAAAGCCATCATCGCATGGGGAAGTTGTGCAACCAACGGTTGCGTACAAGGTGCTAAACCAAATCCTACAGGAGCTACTCCAATCCATAAAATCATTAAAAACAAACCTATAATCCAGATGCCAGGATGTCCTCCGATTGGAGAGGCCATGGCTGCATTAATTGTACACTACGTCACTTTTGAGCGATTACCAGAACTTGACAGAATTGGGCGACCCAAAGCCTTCTACGGAAAGAGGGTACATGATACCTGTTACAGAAGGCCGTATTTCGACGCAGGACTTTTTGCAGAAACCTTTGACGATGTGAATGCCAAAGAAGGATATTGTTTGTACAAACTTGGTTGCAGGGGGCCTTCTACTTATAACGCCTGTGCCAGCATGAAATGGAATAATGGTACTAGTTTCCCTATTGAATCAGGACATGGATGTATCGGTTGTAGTGAAGCTAATTTCTGGGACAATGGTCCATTTTACAAGCGAATGACCAATGTGCCAGGTTTTGGAATAGAAAGTTCAGCAGATAAAGTTGGTATGATCGCAACAGGGGCTGTAGCTGCCGGTTTGACTGCCCATTCAATTGTGGCAAATGTCTCCAAGTATAAAGAGCTGAAAGGACGCTACTCTCGTGGAAAAATTAATGAAGACAAACTGGATAAAAACGACGAAAACTAGACAATCATGGCAAACAGAATAGTGGTAGATCCGATTACCAGGATTGAAGGACATTTAAGAATAGAAGCCGAAATAAAGGATGGCAAAATAGTAGATGCCTTTAGCTCAAGTACTATGGTACGTGGACTTGAAAATATAGTAAAAGGAAGAGACCCCAGGGATGTTTGGGCCTTTGTCCAAAGAACTTGTGGTGTTTGCACTACGGTGCATGCGATCAGTTCGGTTAGAGCCGTTGAAGATGCATTGGGTATAGCTGTCCCTCCGAATGCTGAAATGGTGAGAAACATCATGGAAGGGGCTTTATATATGCATGATCATGCAGTACATTTTTATCATCTTCACGCGCTTGACTGGGTGGATGTGGTTAATGCACTAAGTGCTGACCCTGCAGAAACCTCTAAAATTGCACAGAGTATTTCCAATTGGCCAAAAAGCTCTCCCGGATATTTCAGTGATATCCAAAAGCGAATTCAAAAATTTGTTGCTAGTGGACAACTTGGAATTTTTGCCAATGGCTATTGGGGACATCCTCAAATGAAATTGCCTGCCGCGGTAAATTTATTAGGAGTTGCACATTATCTGGAAGCATTAGAATGGCAAAAAGAAATTGTAAAAGTACATACCATACTGGGTGGGAAGAATCCACATCCAAATTACCTTGTTGGAGGAATGGCTTGTGCCATTAATGAAAACAGTACCGGTGGATTAAATGCTGAGCGACTTGCACACGTGGGAAAATTATTGAAAGAAGGAAAGAATTTTATTGAGCAAGTCTATATTCCTGATCTTTTAGCAATAGCCTCCTTCTATAAGGATTGGGGAGCCATTGGTAAGGGAGTAGGAAATTATATGTCATACGGAGATTTTCCTGTGAATGGTTACGGAGATCCATCTAGTTTTAAGTTTCCTCAAGGGGTGATTCTGAATAGAGATCTGTCCAAAGTACATGATGTTGACCATCGCAATGGAGATATAGAAGAATTTGTCAACAATTCATGGTATGACAATTATAAGGAAGGCGCCGAAACAGGCAGACATCCGTGGGAAGGAGAAACCAATATTAAGTATTCAGGGCCACAACCTCCATATGAACATTTGGATGTAGAACAAAAATACAGTTTTATCAAAACACCGCGATGGAAAGGCCAAGCTATGGAAGTAGGTCCTTTATCACGCCTATTGGTTGGTTATGGAAGAGGTAATAAGGAAATTCAGGACGCAGTTAATGGCGCACTAAAACATCTGAACGTGCCAGTGGAAGCATTGTTCTCAACTTTGGGAAGGACTGCGGCAAGAGGTATAGAATCTCAATTGGTAGCGAACTGGACAATGGAATTCTACGATCAATTGTTACTGAACATAAAGAATGGGGATACGCGGATGGCTAACATGGAAATGTGGGAACCTGAAAAATGGCCATCAGAAGCAAAAGGAGTAGGATTTACTGAAGCTCCAAGAGGTAGTTTAGCGCATTGGATCAAAATTAAAGACGGAAAAACAGAGAACTATCAACAGGTGGTGCCTACTACCTGGAATGCTTCACCGAGAGATCCGAAGGGGCAACGTTCTGCCTATGAATCGGCCCTTTTGGGCACACCGGTTGCAGATCCGAATCTTCCTTTAGAGATCATTCGTACGGTACATTCATTTGATCCTTGTCTGGCTTGTGCCGTTCATCTCTATGATGAGCATGGAAATCACCTTTCACGAGTGACTAATGTAGGTAGTTGTGACGTATAATTTTATGATCTAAAAAGATGGATACTTTATTGAACAAAACATACGACTTTAAAAGGGTATTGGTTTGGGAACTACCCGTTAGAATTTTTCACTGGTTAAATGCACTTTGCATAACGGTTCTGGCGATAACTGGATTCATTATTGCGGATCCGCCAGCCTTGATGTCAACTGCTGAGGCAGTTGATTCTTACTGGTTTGGCACAGTCAGAATGATTCACTTTACTACAGCATATGTATTCCTGCTCAATGCAATTGTTAGGATTTACTGGGCTTTTAATGGAAATTATTATTCCAATTGGAGGGCTTTTATTCCTTTGAAGAAAAAGCATTGGGAGAATATTAAACATGTAGTTAAAGTTGATATACTTTTACAAAACGAAGAAAAGGAATTACTCAAGAATATTAGTGTAGGTCATAATTACGTGGCTACGCTATCCTATCTTGTTTTGTTTCTTTTGGCATTGGTGCAAATATTTACCGGATTTGGATTGTACGCCCCAACTTCGGGTTGGTGGTTACCAAAATTGTTTGCTTGGGTACCTGCTTTTCTTGGAGACGAAATGACGACGAGATTTGTTCATCATATAGCCACCTGGTTGTTTGTGGTATTTACGCTTATTCATGTGTATTTGGTTTTTTACCATGACTGGCTTGAGGGTAGGGGAGAATCATCTGCCATGATTAGTGGGTATAAATTTGTCCGTAAAGAACGTTTTGAAAATGGTGACCATATCTAGGACACATAACCTCGATGGTCATCCGATTTAGTTGTGTTAAATTGATTTTGGGCTTGCCCTATAGTTTTAGTGTCAGATACGGGAATGAATACTGGGTCATGACAAACGATGGGGCAAGCCTAATAGTGTAAAAATGGAATTTATGAAAGATGAACAAAGAACTTCAATTGCTATAAGCAGCGACGCTTATTTCTTTGAAAAGGATAAATCTAAAAGTATACTTGTACTCGGGATAGGGAATTATTTAATGGGAGATGAAGGCGTTGGAGTTCAGTTGATTCAAAAAATGAATACTTTAGAACTTCCTTCCGATGTTGATATTCTCGATGGAGGTACTGGTGGTTTTTTACTATTGAGTTGCATTGAGGCCTATGGGCACATCATCTTTGTAGATGCTACTATGGACGGAAAAACCCCAGGTACAATCTCTTTGATCAAACCAAAATTTGCTTCCGATTTCCCATCTGCCTTAAGTGTTCATGATGTGGGTCTGAAAGATATGATCGAAGCGGTTTATCTAATGGAAAGTAGACCTGAAATCGAGTTGATAACCATTTCAATCAAGGAAATGAAACCTATGACCCTGGAACTTTCAGACGAAGTTGCTGGCTCCATCCCTGAAGCCGCAAATCTTATCCTAGAATTAGCTAAAGAAATTCATGCTAAAAATCATAATTTAGTATAGAATTTTTTTACTGATGATCCAGCATGCTAAGCACTTATAAAATAATTTGTAACGGAAGGGTTCAAGGAGTCGGATTTCGCCCATATGTGAGCAAGCTGGCCAAAGAGATGGGCCTTACTGGAATTGTGTCAAATAATGAGGATGGGGTGATCATTATTGTTTCCGGAGCTGCAAACCCAATTCTGGAATTTTATGAAAAATTGATCAAAAAACCACCTCCTCTAGCCCGAATTAAAAGCCATAAGATCCTAAAAAAGGAAGCGGTTAAATACGAGAGTTTTGATATTGTACCAACTCAGGCAAAGGGTAAATTGAATTTGGCCTTGACCCCTGATTTTGCTATCTGCGAGACATGTAGTAGAGAGATTTCAGATCCTGGCAACAGGAGATTTAATTACCCTTTTACCACCTGTGTCAATTGTGGTCCAAGATGGTCAATTACAAATACTTTTCCTTTTGAACGGGCCCATACAAGCATAGATCAGTTTGTAATGTGCCCTGTATGCAAAGAAGAATATCAGGATCCAAATGCCAGAAGATTCCATTCCCAAACCAATAGTTGTCCAAATTGCGGTATCACACTTGAACTGGAAGATCAACAGGGAAACCCTATCAAAGTATCGTCAGGGCAACTTTTTAAGAAGGTCAGTGAGTTGATAAGAGACGGGAATATTTTAGCGATTAAGAATACGGGAGGTTATTTGCTGTGTTGCGATGCAAGCAAGCCTGAAGTTATACAAAGATTGAGGCGCTTAAAGAAGCGTCCTAAAAAGCCTTTGGCTATTCTATATCCTTCAATTGATGTCTTGAAAAAAGAAATCACGCTTGATCAAGACCAAATGAGAGAACTTTGTAGCTCAGAAAGACCTATCGTTATTGTATCAAGTAAAGGTGTTAAGGGTCAACTGGCACTGGATGAATTAGCCCCAGGACTGAGCCAGCTCGGAGTGATGTTGCCTTATACGGGTATTCTGGAATTACTGGCTAAAGAATTTGAGCAGCCTTTGGTAGCTACCAGCGGAAATATACACGGTAGCCCGGTGATTAGTGCGAAGGCTGAGGCACAGGAACTGATTTCAACTGTTGCAGACTATTTCTTGCATCATAATCTCAGTATTTCTAATGCTCAGGATGATTCTGTCGTTAAATATAGCTTTAGACATGGGCAAAGAATACTATTCAGACGGTCAAGAGGTTTTGCGCCCAATTACTTTGACTATGTCGCAAAAGATAAAACAAAGGTTCTTGCTTTGGGAGGGCATTTGAAGAGTACCATTGCCTTTGCTCCGAATGATTATCTATACCTAAGTCAATACCTGGGCAATCTGGATCATTACGAAGTTTATGCTAGGTTTGTTGAGACAATCGCTGTTTTTATGGAAATTTTTCAGGAAGAACCTGATTGCATTTTGGTTGATCAACATCCAGCTTATCTCAGTACACAATACGGGGAAGAATTATCAGCAAAAATTGAAGTACCTCTCTTTAGAATTCAGCACCATAAGGCCCACTTTGCCTCAGTTTTGGGTGAGCATAATTTGTTTGAACTAAAAGATGTTGTATTGGGAGTTGTTTGGGATGGCACAGGTTATGGCGAGGATAGACAGATTTGGGGAGGAGAGTTTTTTATGTATGAGTCTGGAGAAATCAATAGGATCGGTCATTTTGAATATTTTGACTGGATCCTTGGAGATAAAATGTCAAAAGAGCCCAGGCTCTCACTATTTTCTCTAAATAAGGACGTAGAAGCTGGTTTTTTAAAGGGTAAATTCTCAAAGCAGGAAGTAGCTATATACACTCCTCTTAAGGCTTCCAACAAGCTGCAAACTTCTTCTGTAGGTCGACTATTTGATGCCCTGGCTTCTTTATTGGGTCTTTGCGATGTGAACAGCTACGAGGGAGAAGGCGCTATTTTATTGGAAAATGCAGTTCTCGACTATAATATGGATCTTTTGAAAGTATATACCAGACCTGGAGCTGATGGTATTGTTCCAACACATGTACTTTGGGAGCAGCTGTATAGTGATTTTTTAGAGGGTTTGGAAAATGAAGAGATTATTCTTAATTTTCTGTTCACCCTTGCAAACGTGATCGTAGATATGGCAGTAATGAACGGATTTAAAAGGATTGCCTTAAGTGGAGGCGTTTTTCAAAATACTGTGCTCATAGATATGTTAAAGGAATTATCAGAAAATAAGTTCGAGCTGTTTTTTAACCGTAACTTAGCTCCAAATGATGAAAATATATCTTTTGGACAGCTTATGTATTATACCCACTGTATTGATAAAGAAAAAAATTAATCCAGTAATTAAATAGTGATGATCAAATAAAGGAGTAGATGAAATATTTAAGTGAATACAGAAATCTTGAAGAGACAAAACGGATACTCGATAAGCTGCAAAAATCTGTTACCAGACCCTGGAATATCATGGAGATCTGTGGAGGACAAACCCATGGGTTGGTTCGTAATGGCATATTAGAACTTTTGCCTGATAAAATTCGAATGATTCACGGTCCTGGTTGTCCGGTTTGTGTTACGCCCTTGCATCTTATTGACAAAGCCATTGAACTGCTGCAGCGAGGAGTGATTCTTTGCTCATTTGGAGACATGATCAGAGTTCCAGGAAGCAAGCAAAGTCTATTGGAAGCAAAAGCAAAAGGCGGTGATCTGCGCATCTTGTATTCTCCGCTGGAAGCAGTCAATATCGCCAAAAATAACCCGGACAAGGAAGTTGTCTTTTTTGCAGTTGGATTTGAAACAACTGCTCCTGCCAATGCACTTTCTGTACTCCACGCTGAAAAAGAAGGGCTCAACAATTATTCCATATTGGTATCACACGTGCTAGTTCCTCCTGCTATGGAAGCCATATTGGATGATAAATACTGCAATATAGATGCCTTTTTGGGGGCAGGACATGTATGTGCCATAATGGGTTATAAAGAATACCACCCTTTGGTTGAAAAGTATCAGATACCGATTATTATTACGGGTTTTGAACCCTTAGATCTTGTGCAGGGTATTCTACTGGCGGTGAATCAGTTGGAAAATGGAATACGTAAAGTAGAGAATCAATATTCCCGAGTAGTAATGGAAGAAGGAAACTCGAATGCGATTAATATTATCAAACAGGTTTTTGAAGTAGGAGACAGAGAATGGAGAGGCATAGGAATGATCCCTAAAAGTGGTTATAGGTTGACTAAAAAATATATGGCCTATGACGCTGAAAGTAAATTTAGTTTAGAAGGAATCAAGGCAGAGGAACATCCGAACTGTATGGCAGGAATCATTCTTAAAGGGATCAAGAAGCCGGTTGATTGCCCTGAGTTTGGCACAACTTGTACACCTGCGAATCCGCTAGGAGCACCCATGGTGTCATCCGAAGGGGCTTGCAGCGCATATTATAATTTTTCAGAACATTCAATGTGATAACCATATGGAAGCAAAAAATCATAAATACAGTACGATTAATTTAGGACATGGAAGCGGGGGTATCATGACCCGAGACCTGCTTGATGATATCATTTTTTCCACTTTTGACAACCCATTGCTGAACCAGAAGCACGATGGTGCCATTATAAAGTTTGATACTGAGATGGCAGTTTCTACGGATAGCTTTGTTGTTTCCCCTATTTTTTTTAAAGGAGGAAATATCGGAGAACTTGCCGTCAATGGCACTGTGAATGATGTGGCTATGTGTGGAGCAATTCCTAAATATTTGTCTTTGGCTTTTATCATCGAGGAAGGACTTGAGATGGATCAGTTTGTCAGGATTGTTACCTCAGTGAAGGCGGCAGCCGATAAAAGTGGTGTACAAATCATTACAGGAGATACTAAGGTCGTGGAGAGAGGAAAGGGAGATAAAATATTTATCAATACGACAGGTTTTGGGGCAGTGCATCCCAAGGCTAAAATAGCAGCAGGCAATATCAAAGCAGGTGATCGGATTATCATTAATGGAAACATTGCCCAGCACGGTATGGCCATTATGTCTGAACGGGAAGGTCTGGAATTTGAATCTACCATAGAAAGCGATACCACTAATGTCAATTATCTGGTAAAGCAATTACTTGATGTTTTTGGAGAAGATATCCATCTCTTCAGGGACCCTACCAGAGGAGGTATGGCCAGTGTATTGTCAGAAATCTCGATTGATATAGGTATGGGTGTGAAAAT
The DNA here is from genome assembly GCA_964586115.1 of uncultured Flavobacteriaceae bacterium. Lineage (GTDB taxonomy): Bacteria > Bacteroidota > Bacteroidia > Flavobacteriales > Flavobacteriaceae > Lutimonas. The sequence goes on from CAZPHF010000017.1 coordinate 9,215, forward strand.
TTTTGAAAATGATTTTCCTCTTGAGAAACAGGTAGCAGCAGCTTGTGAAATGTTGGGTCTTGACCCCTTGTATGTGGCAAATGAAGGAGTGTTTATCAGTATAGTGGAGGAAAGCATCGCAGAGGAGGTGCTTGAAATTATGAGAAAAGATCCTAAGGGTAAAAATGCAAGATGTGTTGGATATATCACTGAAGAACACCCAAACAAAGTTGTTATGAAAAGTTCTGTTGGAGGAATTAGAATGGTGAGCCCACTCATTGGTGAACAGTTGCCAAGAATTTGTTGAATTTTCGAAGAATTTACTGCCCAATCATCCAATAAATCCCAATAGCGATGGCAAAAATGCCACCGGCAAGGCGGATACCTCTATATAGGTTTTGATTGTGCTCATTTTTTGCAAAACCGGTAACCTTGCTAACAACAAGTGAGAATGCAGTCATAGCTATGATGATTCCAAGAATAAATCCGGAAATATAAATTCCTGCTGTTAAATTATTTTCAAATCCCAAAACCGGAATGAATAGTATAAAGTGAGCAACTCCTGCAAGTCCGTGTAATACACCTATCCAGAAAGAGGCCAGATAACCCTGTTTTTCCTGCACCGGATGTGTGTGTTCATGTGTTGGGTTATGACTATGTTCATGAGAATGTTTATGGATGAGTGGTTGATTTTCGCTATGCACATGCAGGTGCTTATGTTGTGGTTCAGATTTAAAGATTTTGACAAATGCCCAGATCCCGATGATCACCAGGACAAGGCCAACAAGTTGCTCACTATAATCGGAGATTTGTTCAACAGGAATCATTTCCTTAAACAGGACGAATAACAATCCAATAAACAACATGCCAAAAATATGACCGATTCCCCAAAACAAACCTATTCTCCAAGCTTTCCGTTTTGCTTCAATAACAAAGGGTAATACTGCGGCAATATGATCAGGCCCCATAATCACATGAAGCATAGAGGCCATTAATCCAGCAAAGAAAGGAAAAGTCATAAGGAACTATAAGTTTGAATTCTTATTAGATCTGTATTTTTCAAGGCATTTTATGCCTATCAAATTTACAATTAAATTTTGAAGAAGGACCTTTCGAATTGCCCAAAAGCATGCTTATTTGAGCATTAAAAACTAAATATCTGATTCCAATAGCTCGAAAGCTCGTAACAATAAATCACAAAAAATATTAGACTCGCAAATAACTTCATAGTGGTAGATGCCAGAAAACCAATAAACGATCCAAAAGCTGATTTTATAGCCCTTTTTATATCTTTTTTATCATGCATCAACTCTCCAATTAGGGCACCTAAAAAAGCCCCAATTACAAAACCAAGGGGTATTGGAAGAAGCAGCCCTATGACAAGACCAACCGTTGCCCCGGTAGCTCCTTTTTTTGAGCCGCCAAACTTTTTGGCACCAAGTCCGGGAATGATATAGTCAAGAATAAAAATTAGTAATGCGATAAAAAATGTGATCCCAAGTAAATAATAGTTTATTGGGATTGCCTTGGTCAAAAACAATAATAGAAGCCCGATCCAACCCGTCATAGGACCTGGTAAGACAGGTAATACAGATCCAATGATTCCAAGAATCACAAGAATTAAACCCAGAAGTACTAAAATCAAATCCATAGGAAAATGTTAAAGAAAGATAAGAAAAATGAATTCAATTTAGTCATTTCTTCTTGAATTCATTATGCTGTAGATTCCAATAGGATTTAACTTTAACGATACGCCGTTTAAAACCCTTATATTTTAGGAATTGATGGACCAGTCATGCAAATAATGACAAGGCTTTTAAAAGATTCTTCATAGTATTAACAATTTGTTTAAGTTTTGTACAATAGCGACCATTTTTCAAAAATATTTGTACATTCACAAGGTATAAGCGAATACAATGTTTTTTAGGCTGGTCATCCTCATATCCATTATTATGGTAACCTATTCTTGTGATTTTATATCACCCAATAAGACGACTCTTAGAAACACTGCCCTTCTCGATACCATTATTGATTATAATGATGTTGATGTTTATCCATTATTTCTTGATTGTAACAATTGCGATACAAGTGAAAAGCAGAATCTTTGTTTTGAAATGGAGCTTATCCGGCGCTTGCAGAAAATTACCAGTAAGACCTCTTTAGGAGCTTTAGGAAAGGTGAGTGATACCATAATGGTCGATATTCTTGTAGATACTGAAGGTAAAATATCTATAGTCAACATTGAGAAAAATATGGATATTGAACAGAAAATACCAGAGCTCGACAGTTTGCTGTTCAAAAGCTTTGCATCATTACCCGCTGCAGTGCAACCTTCTTTAAAACGAGGTATTCCAGTGAATTCCATGTTTAAACTACCCATACTCGTCTCAGCAAAAGAGTAAGTAATTACTCAATAATTTCTGTCTTTCCAGGTGTAATTTTTTTTCAAAGACAAGGTGGCTATGAGAACAGTATAAAAGGGATGTAGTAAGCTGGAAATAAAATAAGATTTCATGGCATCATGCTGTTCAAAAAATTGCGAAGTTTTGTAAAGAAGCACAAAATCTACATTGAACTTTATCAAAAAAAGAAAGCCTACATGAAGCCATTGTAATTGCCCGATAATTCCCAGAACAAGTATGATAACCATACTTAAACTGTTCGCAAATACCAATATCCCAACGAGCCTCGCAAAATAGGAATCATAGGCTGTTGTCTTCGCGGCCCAACGAACTCTTTGTTGAATGAGTTCCAGAAAGGAATCTTTGGAAGAGGTAATCACAATAGCTTCTTTTGATTTGATGAATTCAATATCTTCTGGAAATTTTTGAATCATTTTTTCAAGTAGAAATACATCATCTCCACTTGCGATATGTTGATTACCAACAAAGCCGTTCACTTCTTTGAAACTTTTCTTTTGATAACAAAGATTCGCTCCATTACATAAAAACGGTTTTCCCAGACGCTTATCTTTCATACCAAAACTACCCATGGTAATACCCTGAAGGCTTAAAAAATCAAGCAATTGAAATTTATGTAAAAAACCAGTTTTACGCGCATAGGATACCGGGGCTACGATCATTTTAGGTGATTGTTGTCTGATCATTGTATCAAAGGATCGAAGCCAGGATTCAGGAACTATACAATCAGCATCGGTTGTGATGATCCAATCATAAGAAGCCGTCGCTATACCTTTGTTAATGGCATCTTTTTTAGGAGAAGTACTTAATTTACTATTGTCTGTCAATGTTATATTCAGCGCAGGATACTTCGTTTTAAAACCCTTAACAATTGATACAGATGAATCTGAGGAGTCATCATTGATCATGATGAGCTCAAATTGCTCAGTTGGATAATCAAGTTTGATGATACTTTCCAAAAGTCCTGGTAAATTCAATTCTTCATTTCTGAAAGGAACAAGGATAGAAAAAGAAGTTTCAGCCTTGTCTTGGTCAGGTATTATATCTTTTAGGCGGTCGATCCCTTTGCTTAAATACAAGACCAAAAACCCGTAAAGGAAACATATAAAAAATGCAAGGTATATCATTCTCTAAGCTTTGGTTCACTATATACCAAAGCCCTACTGTTAAAAGTTAACACGTAAAAACTACCCACCATGGCAGGAAAGGCAAAATTAAGAATCCACATGGAGGCCGTAATACTTAGTACGATGATATCATCTACGCCGAAAAAGCGAAATAGGGTAACAGCCACAGATCCCTTAACCAACCAATCAAAAATCACAAAACCAGGAATCACAGACGAAATTAAATACATAGAAACAATAAGAGGCATAGCGATATGATACTGAAGGTCGACTCCAAAGAATAGCAGAAACAGATAGAACTGATGTGAAAAGATCAAATACCTCCCTACAGCATATAAAAAGGTTTTTTTATGTAGAGAAAAAGGAATTTTTAAGAATCCCGTTATTATTCTTTGAAATTTAGCGATCCATTTTTTTTGAAAAATCACAAATAAAAATAAGCAAAGAATCAGTGCAGCTGATATGGCCAGAATTGAAGCCACAGGGGGTATAGCTATCGAAAACAGATCTTCCAAAATTATCAAGCCAATCAAGCCAAATAGCATTGTAACCAACATTTGATAGGCATTGCCCATAAAATTAAGCATCATTATCTTAGGTCTGTAACCTTTAGCGTAATAGATGGCCTTGGCCCCGTATTCTCCAATCCTGTTGGGTGTAAGAAGAGAAGCGGTTAGGGATGCCAGACTTTGTTTAGTCGCCTTGGCAAAAGAAATAAGAGAAACATAACCAACAAGTGTTTTCCATTTCAAGATCTCAAGTGTCCAATTGATGAGGGTTAACGAAAGGAGTAAAAAGATAAAAGACAAGCCGCCAGAACCTAATGTTTCCATCCGTTCCATCCATAAATAACCATTAAAATTACTATCATTGAGCAACTTATCAGATATCACATAATAAGCCCCGGCAACGATCAGTATTTTAATTAAAAATACCAAACTCGAAAAGTGTTTTTGCAAGTTATTGTACATTTACGCAAAGAAACAAAATATCATTCTGATATTTACCTCCAACAATCAAAAGAATTAAAATTGCCAAAAGAGAAAATCATATTGGGAATTGACCCCGGAACCACAATCATGGGTTATGGTCTGATTAAGGTAGTCAATAACAAAATGCATTTTATGCAATTGAATGAGCTCATGCTCAAAAAGTACAGTGATCATTATACAAAACTCAAACTCATCTTTGAAAGAACCATTGAGCTTATTGATACGTATCATCCTGACGAAATAGCCATTGAGGCGCCTTTTTTTGGCAAAAATGTTCAGTCGATGTTAAAATTGGGCCGTGCTCAGGGCGTTGCTATGGCAGCCGGTTTATCAAGAGAGGTTTCCATAACTGAATATTCTCCAAAAAAAATTAAAATGGCCATTACCGGAAACGGGAATGCTTCCAAAGAGCAGGTAGCAAAAATGTTACAAAGTGTTTTGGGACTTAAAGAGATTCCAAAGAATCTGGATGCAACCGATGGTCTTGCAGCCGCTGTTTGTCATTTTTATAATGAAGGAAAAATACAGTCTGATAAAGGCTATACCGGATGGGGTTCTTTTGTTAAGCAAAATGAGAAAAGAATTGGTTGAATATTTGAAAGTAACGATGACTTATACCTATCTGAATTTCTAAGCCCGATATGCATGTTGACTTTTGTTTTAGGGATCAATAAATAATTGATAATGCTACTTACTTTGTATCTTGCCCCTCTAATTTTTATGTCCTTATGGCTGGTATTTATATACACATACCCTTTTGCAAGCAGGCCTGTTATTACTGTGACTTTCATTTCTCAACCTCACTCAAAAAGAAGGAGGAGATGCTCGCCGCGATAGCAAAGGAATTAGTGTTAAGAAAGCCTGAGATATCAAATAAGGTCGCAACTGTTTATTTTGGAGGAGGTACGCCTTCCTTATTAAGTACTGAAGAGATCAATGAAATACTACAGCTTATAGACGAGCATTATGATTTGGTTGATGATCCTGAAATTACCCTGGAAGCGAATCCGGATGACCTAACCGAAAAAAAACTGGAAGATTTGGCACTTTCAGGAATAAACCGTTTGAGTATTGGTGTGCAGTCTTTTTTTGACAAGGATCTTAAATATATGAACAGAGCTCATAATGCGGATCAGGCTCAAAGGTCAATGGAGCTCGCAACCAAACACTTTAATAATATTAGTATTGATTTGATTTATGGATTGCCGCATCTTACCGAGGAAAGTTGGAGAGAGAACCTTGAATACACCTTTAAACTTGGGGTGCAGCATATTTCCAGTTACGCGCTGACGGTAGAACCAAAAACCGCACTAGATCATTTTATAAAAAGTGGTAAATATCAAGCGCCGGAAGATGCTTTGACTGAAAGACATTTTAAAATATTACAGGAAGAGACAAAAAAGCAGCAGTATATACAATATGAAATTTCAAATTTCGGTAAGGAAGGTTTTTTTTCAAAGCATAATACCTCTTATTGGAAAGGTGTCAGTTATTTGGGAATAGGGCCTTCAGCTCACTCCTTTGATGGATTGCACCGCAGTTGGAATATCTCCAATAATGCCAAATACCTTTCGATCATTCAAAATAACTTATTACCGAGTGACAAGGAGCGACTTAGTACCGAGGACAGAATTAATGAATCTATCATGACAGGTTTAAGGACTATTTGGGGCGTATCTCTTAAGGAGATTGCTAAAAGTTTTGGTGAAAAATATAAAAATGAGGTGCTGGGTCAAGCCGAGCAATATCTGAAACGAGGGGACTTACGCCTAGAGAAGGAGCATTTATTCCTTAGACCCGAGAGTTATTTCCTTGCCGATGGCATCTCTGCTGATTTGTTTTTACTGAAAGTATGATTTATTTAGTACTTTTAAATCATTAAACAGAATTATGGAAGGTTTACTAGGTCTTTTTCTCGGCGCTATAATCACCTACTGGGTGTTGAAATATATTAAAGTTCAGAAAAGGAAAGATATTACAAATTCTCAATCCGTGATTATCTTGGAGAAGATCAGAAAAGTTTGGAAGCTTATCACCGTTGAAGGAGAATTTGCAGAGATCTATCATTATGAGAATACAAAGGAGCGATTTATGAGCATGGTTTCGAGTAAAAAAAAGGCGATTTTACTGATTAATGCCAAGGCACATGTGGGGTATGATCTCTCTAAAATCAAAATGGAGGCCAACAATGAAAAAAAAGTGATCAGACTTACCGAATTTCCAGACCCTCAGATTTTGAGTCTGGAAACCGATTTAAAATATTATGATAAAAAAGATGGTTTGTTCAACAAATTTGATTCAACCGATCTGACCGAAGTGAATTCTAAAGCCAAGGAGTATGTGCTTCTTAAAATCCCTGAAAGCGGCTTATTTGATACGGCCAAAAGTGAAGCTTTAGAAGCCGTTCTTTTGATACAAAATATTGTAGAAACCATTGGATGGACCCTTGATTATGAGGACCTGTTATTGGCTAAGAATAACAAAGGAGAGCTATTTCAGGAAAAGTTGATGAAGAAGCTGGAAGCATAATGCATCTTACCAAACGATTTAAAACTAAACTGTGAATCAGGAACAGGCTCTGGCCATATTAAAATCAGGAGATAATGTATTTCTAACCGGTTCAGCCGGAACAGGAAAGACCTATGTGCTCAATAAGTATATTCAATACCTTAAGGCAAGAAAAGTCCCTGTATCTATAACGGCTTCTACAGGTATTGCCGCGACTCATTTACAAGGAACAACTATTCATGCCTGGTCTGGAATTGGAATAAAAGATTCCCTAAGCTTGAGAAATCTAAGGGACCTTAAGGAGAAAAAATACCTCAAGAAACATATAGAAAAAACAAAGGTTCTTATCATTGATGAGATTTCTATGCTTCACAAAAAGCAATTTGACCTTGTCAACGAAGTATTGCAGTTCTTTAGGGAAAATGACAAAGCTTTCGGAGGAATTCAAGTGGTACTATGTGGTGATTTTTTTCAATTACCACCTATCGGTTCATCAGGTGAAACAAACAGAGATAAGTTTTGTTTTATGTCTCAGTCCTGGTTAAGTGCGAATTTGTCGATTTGTTATCTAACCGACCAATACAGACAAACCGATAGTGAACTGAATGACATTCTTAACGAGATCAGACAGGGGTTCGTATCAGAAAGGTCCCTTGCATTGTTGCAATCCAGTAATGACAGTATAGATTTAAAGGAACCCACCCGGTTGTATACACATAATATGGATGTCGACAGGATCAACACTGCTCATATTGAGGAAATCAAAGGGAGAAAAAAATTGTTTAAAGCAAAAGTAAAAGGGAATTTGAAACTGGCCGAAACGATCAAAAGGTCTATTATGGCACCCGAAACATTGGAGCTGAAAAACGATGCAAAAGTAATGTTTGTTAAGAATAACTATGAAAAGGGATATCTCAATGGTTCACTTGGAAAAGTAGTAAGGTATAATGATGAAGGTTATCCGGTTGTTCAATTAAATAATGGGTCTGAAATCACTGCGGAGCCCGAAGACTGGAGAATAGAAGATGAGGCTGGGAAACTTCTGGTAAGTTATGTTCAGGTGCCTTTAAGATTGGCCTGGGCCATTACGGTACATAAAAGCCAGGGGATGACCCTGGATGGCGCTGTCATGGACCTTAGTAAAACTTTTGAGAAAGGACAGGGTTATGTCGCTTTGTCAAGGATAAAGGCGCTAAGTGGCTTGCAATTGAAAGGATTCAATAATACAGCTCTTGAGGTGGATGGACTAGCCTTGAAGGCTGATTTTAGGTTCCAGGAATTATCAGGTGAGGTTGAAGAATCGGTTGATATGGAAGACCTGGAGATTAAAGCACGAAATTTCATCAAAAAGAGCGGCGGGGTTGTTGACAAAGATGAGATCAAAGAGAATCGTAAAAAACTTGAAAAAGGAGAGAAAGTAACGAAGAAATCTACCTACCTGATTACCAAGCAACTGATCGATAAAGGGCATTCTTTGGAAGATATTGTTATAGAAAGAGACTTGACCATTGGTACGGTTGCCACGCATCTCATCAAAATTTCGGCGCTATATCCTAAGACAGATCTCAGAAATTTCAAACCTGATACTAAGGTGTTGAACAAGGTAAAAAAAGCTAGAAATCAATTAGTAAAGGAAATTGGTCCAGGAGAAAGAATCAGTTTAAAACCCATTTTTGATTTACTGAAAGGTGAGGTCACTTACGACCAGATTAAAATGGCTTTGGTATTTATATAGATCTTACTACCTATAAATCATGCATATTGAAGAATTTAGAATGTATTGTTTGCAAAAATCGATGGTGACAGAAGAATTTCCTTTTGATAAGACCACCCTGGTTTTTAAGGTCATGGGAAAGATGTTTGCACTCACAGGCTTAGATGAACCCGAATTCAAGGTGAATTTGAAATGTGATCCGGATCGATCAATAGAATTAAGAGAGAAATACCATAGTATTATTGCCGGTTTTCATATGAACAAAAAACATTGGAATACCGTAACACCTGAGAATTCATTATCGAATGAATTCTTTAAAGAATTGATAGATCATTCTTATGACTTAGTAGTAAAGGGCCTTCCTCGAAAACTACGTGATCAATTAGACAATTAGCGGGATATTGAAATCATTCGGCGAATCTTATTTAAGCCTTTTTTCTGTATTCAGAGGGAGTCAGACCTTTAATAGATTTGAATTTTCTGTTAAAATTAGTTAGGTTGTTAAATCCTGATTTATAAGAGATCTCAGCAATGTTGAGGTCTGTTTTTTTTGCAAGTAGCTTACAGGCATTTCCAATTCTGATGTCAAGTAAAAAATTGATATAAGTTTTGTTTGTGCGTTGCTTAAAATATCGGCAAAAGGCATTCGGCGTCATATTAGCAATGCCGGCCACCTGCTGTAAACTTATATTTTGGTCGTAATTATTGAGTGAAAACTCAAAGATATTACGCATTCTTTTTCCTTCTTCTTCGCCATAGGATTTGTTATGAATAGCCGATGATAAGGCAATCATCCTTTCTTTGGAAATGACCTGCATAATCTCCAGAAAGGAAATGAATCGATTGAGTTTTGACTTAAGGGTAATTCTTTCGATCAAAAGTTTCAATTTTAAGGATGGTCCTTCTATGTGAATACCCTGAGCTGATGCCTGAAAAACGGGGTCCAGAACTTTGAATTCCGGGAGGTTAAAAAAATGATCCCCATAACTGGATTTCGTAAAGAACAAGGAGATCATATGAACTTCTCCATCGGCAGGATCATTATGAAATACATGAGGTAAATTCTCACCAATGATAAAAATATCGCCCTGGCTGAATTCTCCGACACAGTCACCAATAATAAAACTACCTTCTCCTTTTTTGATCAGGCTGATCTGAATTTCCTGATGCTGATGCAGTTTGTCATAGAGCATTGGTACTTGATCCTCCTGAACCACCAGGGTGTCATTTTCAGGTTTGGGTATTTTAAAAGGAAGTACTTTCATTAAGATTTAGATAAATATTAATCAAAAATATACAAATATCCTTATAATGAGTTAATATAGTACTATGATGTGCTAATTTAAATGAACTGACAGATGCAATCTTCTTCTAATTTTGTAGAAAACAAATAACGTTATGACTATACAATGGAAAGGGGTTATGCCTGCCGTAACTACTAAATTTAATGACCAGGATGAACTGGACCTCGATAATTTTAAAGTAAATATTCAAGCCCAGCTCGATGCCGGAGTACACGGAATAGTATTGGGAGGCACCCTAGGTGAAGCCAGTACTTTAACAGAACTGGAAAAAAGAACTTTGGTTAGGGAAACAGTTGCCTTTGTCAGGGGAGCTGTGCCTGTGATCATCAATATCGCAGAACAATCTACAAAAGCTGCTATTGAACTGGCACATATGGCAGAAGAAGATGGAGCAAGTGGTTTAATGATGTTGCCGCCCATGCGTTACAAAGCCGATGATCGAGAAACGGTAACGTACTTTAGAAAAGTAGCACAAAGTACTTCCTTACCAATTATGATCTATAATAATCCTGTTGATTACGGTATAGAAGTGACTTTAGATATGTTTGAGGACTTGCTAAAAGATTGCCCAAACATTCAGGCAGTGAAAGAGTCAACAAGGGATATTTCGAATATCAACCGCATTAGAAACAGATTTGGTAACAGGCTTGCCATTTTATGTGGAGTAGATACCTTAGCGCTGGAAAGTTTATTGATTGGAGCTGATGGCTGGGTTGCAGGTTTGGTATGCGCCTTTCCGGCAGAAACTGTTGCTATTTATGAATTAGCAAAAGCAGGTAGAACTCAAGAAGCGATTGAAATTTATCGTTGGTTTTTACCATTGTTGGAGTTGGATATAAACACTAAATTAGTACAGAATATCAAGCTGGCGGAAGTGGCAACCAGAATTGGCACTGAGAATGTGAGAGAGCCCAGGTTACCATTGGCTGGAGCCGAAAGAAAAAATGTGTTGGCCATCATCGATCAGGCCATAAAAAACAGGCCATTGTTGCCTGATTATAAAAATATATAGTATGCTTTAGATTCATTCTAGTCATGGAGTGAATTCCCGCAATAAACCAAAGTATACAGCGGTCTGAATTGAAAGATCGTCCATCGTAAAAAATGGAGATTTACGCGGGTACATCATGAAACTCATTCATAAAAGTAAAATATTAGATGATTACAGGAAAGAATTATATCGGTATTGAGAAGAGCGCCAAGGGAGCTAACATATTTAAAACCTTTGATCCGGTCAACAATACGGAAAATGAAACTCAATTTTTCGAGGCTTCAACCGAAGAGATTAATAAGGCAGTTGCCTTAGCCTGGAAGGCTTTTAGATGCTATCAGGATTATTCAGGTGAACGTAAAAGCGAATTTTTAAATGCTATTGCTGATGAAATTGAGGCTTTGGGAGATGAATTGCTCAACACCTATTGTTTAGAATCTGGTTTACCTCAGGGAAGAGCTATGGGAGAGAGAGGTAGAACGATATACCAATTAAGAAGCTTTGCTGAACTGGTTAAAAAAGGAGATTGGGTAGAGGCACAAATTGATACCGCACAACCTGATCGTGCACCAATTCCAAAACCTGATATTCGAAAAATGATGATTCCTCTAGGCCCTGTTGTGGTCTTTGGAGCAAGTAATTTTCCATTAGCTTATTCAACAGCCGGTGGTGATACTGCAGCAGCCTTAGCAGCCGGCTGTCCAGTAATTGTAAAATCACACCCCATGCATGCAGGAACTGGTGAATTAGTTGCTTCCGCTATTATTAAAGCGGCAGAAAGAACAGGTATGCCTGAAGGCGTATTCTCCAATCTTAACAGTAGTGGAATAGAAGTGGGAGTTCAACTTGTACAGCATCCGCAGGTGAAGGCAGTTGGTTTTACAGGAAGTATTGTAGGGGGTAGAGCCTTATATGACCTCGCGGGCAAAAGAGAAGAACCTATTCCGGTTTTTGCCGAAATGGGTAGCGTAAACCCCGTTGTTTTTCTTCCTGAGGCCTTAAGACAAAGAGGAGAGGCGCTGGCTAAAACATATGCTGGTTCAGTGACGCTTGGAACCGGACAATTTTGTACGAACCCAGGGTTACTTTTCGGGATTAAAGGGGCATCACTTGATCAGTTTATTAAACGACTTTCTGAAGAGATAGTGCTGATTGAACCAGGTTGTATGTTGCATCCGAACATCATTGGAGCCTACGAAAAAAATAAACAAAAAGCCCTTGCTCAAAAAGGCCTGCAATTGGTGTCAGAATACGAGCAGGCAATTGGCAATAATGTAGCCCGACAAGCAGTCACTACCGTTGAAGGAGATACTTTTTTAGCTAATCCCGCTTTGCATCAAGAAGTGTTTGGTCCGTTTACTATGGTCGTTCAATGTAAAGACAAAGAACAACTTGAAGCCATTATTTTAAAATTGGAAGGACAACTTACAGGAACGCTAATAACGGAGGGCAATGAAGCTACTTTTTTCTCAGGAGTAATTGAGGCACTTAGAAACAGAGTAGGAAGGATTATTTTCAATGGAGTGCCAACTGGTGTTGAAGTTTGCCCATCAATGGTTCATGGCGGACCTTACCCAGCTTCGACCGACAGCAGATTTACAGCGGTAGGAATAAATTCTATTAAAAGATGGGTCAGACCTTTTAGTTATCAGGATTGGCCGAACGACTTGTTGCCTGATGCTTTGAAAAATGAAAATCCGCTTGGCATCGTAAGACTGGTGAATAACCAATTAAGTACTGATATCCTATAAGTGTATGAAAGTAAAAATTATTCTACTCGTTTTTGTCTTATCCTGTTTGTCTGCTTGCGAGTCTGGCAAAAAAAAGGATACTGTTTTATTGGCTGAAATCATTGAGAAAGTTCAGGATCACAAAGGATTTGAGAAGGAAGAATTTCCGCTGGGTTTGTTCAATGAGGCTTATTTTCAAGCTGAAGCTGATTTTGCCTCAGGTTGTATTGATGAATTAAACCAATTGGACACCCTTGAGTTTACAGAATCGGAACAGATATCTTACGAACTGTTAAGATTTAGATTACAGAATAAGGTCGATTATAACGATTTCGAAATGTATCTGAATCCATTATTGTCTGATTCAGGATTTCACAGCAGCCTGGTCTACAGGGTTAGACCCTTAAAAGATTACGAACAAACAAAGAAATACCTTAATTTGTTAAATGATATGCCAAGGCATGTTGATGAATATTTTCTTTTAATCGATAAGGGATTGAAAAAGGGAGTTTCCCAGCCAAAGGTTATATTTAAGGGGTATGAAAGTACCTATGACATGCATTTGGTGGATGATTTCAAAGACTCATTTTTTTATAGTCCATTTAAGAATTTACCTGATAATCTTAGTCAGCAGCAAAAGGACTCGGTGCTTATAGCAGCAAAAATAAGTATTGAGGAATCTGTGACACCTCAATTTAAGAGGATCAAAACTTTCTTTGAGGAAAACTATTTTCCCAATACGAGAACCACACTTGGTATTTCGTCGACTCCTGACGGAGCTTCATTTTATCAAAATCGAATTAATTTCTATACGACAAGTACACAATATACCGCTAAGGATATTCATGAAATCGGTCTAAGTGAAGTAAAAAGGATACGAAGTGAGATGCAAAAGATCATAGAAGAAGTTGGTTTTAAAGGTTCTTTTGACGATTTTTTACTTTTTTTGAGAACAGACGAACAGTTTTATGCGAAATCCCCTAGAGAATTAATGATGATCGCCAGGGATATGGCGAAAAGAGCAGACGAGCAACTCCCGAGGTTTTTTATGACCTTACCCAGAAAACCCTATGGAGTAGCCCCAGTGCCTGATGCCATTGCGCCTAAATATACAGCAGGAAGATATGTAGGGACTGATGCCGAAAATGAGCCTGGATACTATTGGGTCAATACTTATGATCTTCCAAGCAGAACCTTGTATACTTTGCCGGCTTTAACGGTGCATGAAGCGGTTCCAGGGCATCATTTACAAATTAGCTTAAATAATGAATTAGGAGATAGTATACCTAGTTTCAGGAGAGATCTATACCTATCAGCTTATGGTGAAGGTTGGGGACTGTACTCCGAATTTCTTGCCGCAGAGATGGGTATGTATACGACTCCCTACGAACGGTTTGGTCAATTGACTTATGAAATGTGGAGGGCCTGCAGATTGGTTGTAGATACTGGTATTCATGCCTTTGACTGGACCAGAGAAGAAGTGGTTCAATTTATGAGGGAAAACACGGCCTTATCGCTTCATGAAATCGAAACCGAAACTGACCGCTATATTTCCTGGCCAGGTCAGGCCTTGTCTTATAAAATAGGAGAAATAAAAATAAGAGAATTGAGAAAAAAAGCGGAAGAATCTCTGGGTAATGAGTTTGATATCAGAGAGTTTCACGAGGTAGTTTTAGAGCAAGGCACAGTTACATTGCCAATTCTGGAAAAAAGAATTAATCAATATATCGCTAAGAAGAAGAATGGCGCGTAATATATTTAAGTGTATAGACGGACACACCTGTGGTAATCCCGTTAGAGTCATTACCAGCGGAGCCCCTGAACTTATCGGGAGCAATATGAATGAGAAAAGACTCCACTTTATCAGGGAGTTTGACTGGATAAGAAAGGGTTTGATGTATGAACCACGCGGACATGATATGATGAGTGGAAGTTTTATTTACCCACCACATGATCCTGATAACGATTTTGCTATTTTGTTTGTCGAAACCTCAGGCTGCCTTCCAATGTGCGGGCATGGTACCATTGGAACAATTACTATAGGAATTGAAGAAGGATTGATCAAACCAAAAGTGCCGGGAAAAGTTAAAATGGAAGCTCCTGCCGGACTGGTAGAGATTGAATATGAAGAAAAGGATGGAAAGGTTAAATGGGTGAAACTTACCAATGTCAAAAGTTATCTGGCTGCCGAAGGATTAACCGTGGAGTGCCCTAGTCTTGGGGAGTTGGTATTTGATGTGGCCTATGGAGGTAATTTTTATGTGATCGTAGACCCCCAAAAGAACTATTCAGGAGTACAGGATTATACCGCTGGGCAGATCATACAGTATTCTCAGATTGTCAGAAAACGTATCAATGAAAAATATCCAGATTATTTTATACATCCTGAAAATGAGTCAATAAGAGGTGCAAGTCATGTGTTATGGACGGGAGAAACTTTAGATCCAAAATCGTCTGGTAGAAATGCGGTTTTTTATGGAGATAAAGCGATCGATCGATCCCCATGCGGAACAGGTACTTCGTCAAGACTTGCTCAGTTATACGCCAAAGGAAAGCTAAAAAAGGGAGAAGATTTCATCCATGAAAGCTATATCGGGTCAACTTTTGTTGGCAGGGTAGAAGAAGAGACAAGTATCCGGGATATCCCAGCCATCATTCCAAGTATACAAGGATGGGCCAAGGTATATGGTTATAATACGATTATTATCGATGAGGAGGATGACCCTTATGCGCTTGGTTTTCAGGTAATTTGATAGTGAAGCAATGAATTAATGATATAATAAAACCATGAAAAAATGTATCGTTATTGGCGGAGGAATTATAGGGCTTTGCTCCGCGTATTATCTTCAGAAAGAAGGACATCAGGTAACAGTTCTCGATCAGTCAGCAATGGACTCAGGTGCATCTTATGTGAACGCAGGATATATTTCTCCTAGTCATATTGTTCCCTTGTCTTCGCCTGGAATTGTGAAGAAGGGCATACAATGGATGTTTGACCCTTCAAGTCCTTTTTACGTGAAACCAAGACTGGATCCTGATTTTTTACGTTGGGCATGGGCTTTTAATAAAAGTTGTACACCGAAACATGTCAAAAGGTCTGTCCCTGTGATCAGAGATATTGCCGTTTTTAGTCATGAGTTATATGAAGATATTGAAAAGGAACCTGGTTTTGATTTTCATTTTGAAAAGAAAGGTTTGCTGATGCTGTGTAAGACAGAAAAGATGCTCGAAGAGGAAGTCAAAGTAGCGCAATTGGCCGGGGAAGTCAATCTTCAATCAAAAGTACTCAATAAAGAGGAGTTAAGAGTCCTGGAGCCTGCGGTAAGTGACGATGTGATTGGAGCAACTTTTTATTCATGTGACTCTCATACCACGCCACATGAATTTATGAAAAATATGAAAACGCACCTTTTGGCTCAAGGAGTTGAAATTAAAGCCAATGAAACGGTACTTGATATGCAACTAAAAGATGGCTCGATTGAGAAAGTCATTAGCAGTCGTGCTAGCTATATAGCTGATGAATTTGTACTGGCTGCAGGTTCCTGGACAGGGCAGGTGGCTAAAAAAATAGGCTTGAAACTTTTACTGCAGGCAGGTAAAGGATATAGGATCAATGTACAACAAGAAACTAAGATTTCACTTCCGGCAATTCTTGTTGAAGCCAAGGCAGCCGTAACGCCAATGAATGGTTTTACAAGGATTGCAGGTACCATGGAGATTGCAGGTATTAATGATGTGATAAATCCAGTAAGGGTAAAGGCTATTGCCAAAGCTGCTCATGATTACTATCAAGAAGTGTCCATTACCAAAGAGGAAATTCAGAATGCTTCCTCAGGGTTAAGACCTTTGTCTCCTGATGGCGTGCCTTACATCGGTAGAACTCAAAACTGCTTAAACCTTACCATAGCCACAGGTCATGCAATGATGGGTTGGACTATGGCTACAGGTACGGGAAAATTGGTTGCCGAAATTATTTCAGCAAATAAAACTTCCCTTGATCTTAATCCCTTTAGTCCCGATAGAACTTTTTAAATGAATCAATTATGAGATATGAATCCATTGCGAGCAGCTTGTTTGCAAAAAACCGATTGAATTTTTGTAAAAAGATGCATACTAATCAACTAGCACTTTTATGTTCAAATGATATGCAGGTGACCAATGCCGATGATACTATGGGTTTTGCTCAAAATAATGATCTCTTTTATTTGTCAGGAATTGATCAGGAGGAAACGATCTTATTGTTGTATCCGGATGCCGATAAAAAAGAACAAAGAGAAATCCTCTTTATTAAAAAAACAGATGAGCATATTAAGATTTGGGAAGGGGATAAGTTGACCAAAGAAGAAGCTTCTGATATTTCGGGTATCACAAGAATAGAGTGGGCGGAAGATTTTGAAAAGATCCTGCAGTTGATGGCTTTTGAAGCCGATGGTTTTTGCTTGGGGCATAACGAGCATATCAAAAGGTCAACCAAGGAAATAGAGACCAGACAAGACAGGTTGATCAATTGGTGTAAACTGAAGTACCCCTTGCATGACTATGATCGTGCTGCTAAAATTACAAGGGGACTTAGACAAATTAAAGCCCAGGAGGAGGTTGCCATGATTCAAAAAGCTGCAGCAATTAGTGTTGAAGGATTTGAACGCGTATTAAGATCCGTGAGACCTGGATTGATGGAATATGAGTTGGAGGCTGAACTGAGCTATATTTTTATAAAACAAGGAGCTATAAGACATGCCTTTAAGCCTATAGTGGCTTCAGGGGCAAATGCCTGTGCCTTGCATTATAATAGTAATGATGGAAAATGTGTTGATGGAGAAATGATACTCATGGATTTTGGGGTATGCTATGGCAACTATAACTCTGATACCACTAGATGTTTCCCGGTAAACGGTAAATTTTCCAAAAGACAAAAAGAGGTATATCAGTCGGTACTGAATTGTTTAAAACAAGGTGCTAAGCTTTTGAAACCAGGGGTGATCCCTGCTGAATATGAAGAGCAAATGGCTAAGCTCGTAGAAAAGGAACTGGTAGGTTTAGGTCTGCTAACCTCCAATGATGTAGCGGCTCAGGATCCTGAAAAGCCCTTGTATAAAAAGTATTTTATGCATGGTACAGCCCACCATATTGGTCTGGATGTACATGATGTAGGGTTGTATTCGAGACCTTTTGAAGCAGGAATGGTCCTTACTTGTGAGCCAGGAATCTATATTCCGGAGGAAGGAATTGGCTGCAGATTGGAAAACGATTATTTGATTACGGAGGACGGAAACATCAACCTTACTGCTCAGATGCCCATAGAGATTGAAGATATTGAGCGATTAATGGCTGTATAAACTAACGATCCTTAGCATCCAATCGCATGGTGATCATATGTTTTTTAAACCCAGCCTTCTCATAGGCTTTTATCGCCTGGGGGGTTGTCTTCATAAACATCGAGACGAATTTCATAAATGGCTCTTTTCTGACACCATTTGATTAGTTCTTTAATGATGAGCAATTAACCTTTACATGAGGTATCGGCAATAATCTTCCATTGTCCATCAATTTTTTTAAAGATGATCATAAAGATACCATCAGCATTTCCAACTGAGCGTTCCAGATGATATTCACCCAAAACATAGTATGAAGTCTTATTTATCTTTGATATCTCTTTGAGAACGAAATTTAAAGTTCCGGTATGCTCTTTTGAAGGGTATCCCTTTTTATAGCGCTCCAGTGTATTATTCCAACCATAAGTAACACCTCCACTGCCATAAAATTTCAAGTCATCAGATTCCCAGTAGCCCTGCATAAAACCTTCTAAATCGTAATTATTCCAGGCAAGTTGCTGATCTGCCATCACCTTTCTTATGGCAAGTTCATCGTCATTATCAGTAATTGTGTTAAAGGAGGTTAACAGTAAGAGTCCTAGTAGTAAGCATATATTTTTCATCATTGATATGATTTTGGTTTCATATAATTTTCTTTAAGAACCAATGTCAAAGCATCTATCAGTTCTGAGGCATTTTCTTTTGAGAATACTAAAGGAGGTTTGATCTTGAGCACATTGTGGTCAGGGCCATCGACACTCATAAGTATACCTTTGTCTTTCATTCGATTAGAGATGTATTGGGTTTGTTCTGGTAAAGGCACTAATTGCTCATTAGTTAATTCTATCCCCAAAAATAAGCCCTGACCCCTAATATCTTTTAGTATGGCAAATCTCATAGCCAATTCTTTGAGTTGGGTCTTTAGATAATTTCCAACTTCCAGGGCATTGGACTGCAAGTGCTCTCTTTTGACAGTTTTCAAAACTGCTGTTGCAATGGCACAAGAAACAGGATTTCCTCCAAATGTATTAAAATATTCCATGCCGTTGGCAAATTTGTCGGCAACCTCTCTAGTACAGACTACTGCTGCTACAGGATGCCCGTTACCCAAAGGTTTTCCGATGGTTACAATATCAGGAATTACCTGGTGTAACTCAAAACCCCAAAAGGTTGATCCCATTCTTCCGCAACCCACTTGTACTTCGTCAGAAATGCATAAACCTCCTGCCTTTCTGGTATGCTCATAGGCTTTAGCCAGGAATCCCTGTGGTAATTCAATTTGTCCTCCACAGCTGATAATAGGCTCTATAATAAATGCTGCCGGTGCTCTTCCTTTTTTTTGAAGTGCTGAAATTGACTTTTCAACCTCTTTAGCATAGGCATTACCGGTATCTTTTCCACGGTGTTGACCTCTAAAACAATCAGGAAGTGGAAATATTTTGGTGTGCTCAGGGCAACCTGCTCCACCTTTACCATCAAACTTATAGGAACTGATCTCAACGCAGGCATTGGTATTTCCATGATAGCCCATCTCCGAAGCTAGGATATCTTTATTTCCTGTAACCACCTTAGCCATGCGAAGTGCCAGCTCATTGGCTTCGCTTCCTGAATTTACAAGGTGAACCACACATAATTCTGGTGGAAAAGTGTTGAGTAATTCTTTGGCCAAAAGTGTAACGTTTTCATGCAAATATCTTGTATTTGTATTCAGTAAGGCCATTTGATCCTGACCCGCCTTTACAACAAAGGGATGTTCATGCCCCACATGGGCAACATTATTTACGCTATCCAAATAAGCTGTTCCAAATTGATCTATCAAATAAGCCCCCATACCCCTAACCATTTGAAGAGGTTCTTGATAAGACAAGCTCATGCCTTTTCCTAAATGTGCATTTCGAAAGTCTCTTAAGGCTCTGTTCTCAGGTTGAATTTTTTGCTGTAGTGTGTCCAGTTTAAAAATAAGGTTAGGATCAGGACAAATACTTTTCCATGTATCAATTTCACTATGATAGGCCACACCAGGAAAATCCTTTTGATAATCAAGCATAGAAAGCATGATTTCAAAATGCAGGTGAGGTGGCCAATTGCCATTTTCAGGATAATTACCCAGATTTCCTATCAATTCTCCAACCTCAATGATTTCACCTACTACTCTTGAAGTGGCGCTTTTAACGGATAGATGCCCGTAAAGACTAAAAAATGTAAGGTTGGTTGTTTCGTGTTTCAGAATGATGAGTCCGCCGTATTCTTTATCTCCGGCATCGTTTTCAGCTATAACAACTTCTCCTTTAAGTGGCGCGTGAACCGGAGTGCCTGCGGCTAACCAGAAATCAATCCCCAGATGAACCGTTCTACTCTCTTTTTTTTCATTCCCACTTTTTTGATAAGCTGCTGTTGTATATACAAGTCTTGGCTCTAAATAGCCGCCTCCAATAATATGATTCGGATGGTTTTTTTGAAGTTGGTTTATTTTGAATTCAAACAAATCAAAATCGGCAAACTCACTCAAATGACCCAGCCATTTGCTCGAAACACTTAGGTCAATAGCCAGACATTTTTGGGTTTTTATTGTTGGAAAAAGTTGATCCAGCCCGATGTTTACCTTTGAGGCCCAAGCACTAAACTTTTCTTCCTCCGGATGCGCCGGGTAGTCACAAGCCTGTCTAAAACTGTAATGGGCGAAATCGGCACTGATCTCTTTCCATTTTTTTAAGACATCCCAGGCAGGTTTTTCACTTACTTGTAAATAGATGTTATCCGGCTCTTTAATCTTGTTAAGCGCAGATTTTGTAACGGTAATAACAAGTCTCATAGCGATGCAATCATAAAGATAGGGAAGTTCTTCCTCTAATAGTTTTCGACCCTGATGATATCCTCTTACGATGTTCGAGGCAGCTGAAAGCGGATCGTTTTGCCTCATGATACCATAGGCACAGGTCACAGCAAGATCATTGATCGTTTGCGAATAAATGGCATCTCCATAGTCAATAACAGCCAAAACTTCAGGGTCCTTTAGGCAATCGTTAACAATGAGGTTATAGTCATTGGTATCATTGTGAATAACTGATTTTGGAAGATTTTCATAGCCTTTCTGACTATCTAAAAACCTCTCCTGGAAATAAGCAATGATCTCTTTGTCATTAGCCTTAAAAAGGCTTCTGTGTTCACTCGTCCAAAGAGAATTGGCCAAATCCCATTCAAATACCCTGTGGGCCTTAGGATGGTCAAAACTTTTAAGGGCAGTCGTGAGTTTTCCGCAGCACAGGCCTAAACTAAATCTTAAAGAATCTCGCTGTGGGTAAACCCGATGGTACATTTTTCCCGGAATCCAACTTAACAGCCTTACCGTTCTGACCCGTTCAAAACTGTCAATAAATGAGGAGTTTATTTTACCCGATTTGTCTTTGATGACCACTGGGGCTTTTATACTTGCTGCGACATCCTTTAAATGGCCTAATAGTTTTTGTTGAAAATCCAGGGTTTCAGGATCTTCATCAGGTCTTGATATTTTTAAAATATACTGATCCTGATCCTCGATGCGAATTCTAAAATTCATATCGTATTCGCCTGGAAGTGGATTTGCCTCTCCCTTTAAACCAAAAAGGTCCGCAAGGATATGTTCAGCAGTTGCGGATTCGATCAATAGGTTGTTATAGTCCAATTCTTGCATGGGTCAATTCATGATTTAATATCAACATCCATATGTATGGTCCAGGAAGCTGATGTACCAGGAAGTAGTTCTTTTAAGCCGATCTTATTATTAAAACTATTGGCAACGCAGGTCATGGGTTCAATGGCAATACTTTTTCTATGCGGTGGGGTATAGACTTGTAAATAGCTTCCGTCAGCAGAGTCAAAGTCAAAGTTCAGTGCGTAAGATGTTGATTCAAAAGCACATTCAGCCTTATGCAAGGAATAGGCGTCGTCAAATGTTTTATCCTCCATTATAAATTTGGAAGGCAAAGGAGAAACTGAAGTCCTAACTGGAAGACTTCTTTCATCACATTCATAGAATTCCTTGGAAGGGAACGAAAGGATACCGGCTCTAAGCTGTTCAGTCTTAAAATAGGGATGCCATCCGAGTCCGTAAGGGAATAGAATTTTACCTGAATTGAGAATATCAAAACTAAGCGTTAAACTTCCGGTTGTACTTATTTTATAGGTCAGTTTCAATTCAAAGGAAAAAGGGAAACCCGGAGTTGAACCATTTGACTTATAGGTCAAAACAATGGTCGCTACTGTTTCATTTGATTCGATTGAAGCGACTTCAAATTCTTTGTCATAGACCGATCCATGGATGGCATTATTTACTGAAGGCTCATTCACTGGCAGCTGATGTGTCTTACCCATAAATTGATAAGTACCATCTTCAATTCTGTTGGGAAAGGGGAAAAGAATAGACGATTTATAAGTGTTGGCGTAATCATTTAGGCCAGACTCATCGTTACTGATTCCATCAATGATATTGACTTTGTTTACAATAAGTTCTTGTATACTCCCTCCCAGATTTGGATATATCTTTGCAGATAAGCCATCATCCTGAATATGTACGTGCTCCAATAATTTGTTGGTATTACTGATCTGGTCTATTTGCATCATATTATCTTAGTATAAATCCATGTTTCATGGCATCTTTTGGGTCAATCACAAAGGTATGCATTCCTGTTATATGTGCAGTTCCTTCGACCTGAGGAATGATGGCCTTGAAAGGGCCAAAATCAAGTTCTTCTATTACTGATCCAGTGAACACAGCATCTGTGATACTTTCAATACGCATGTTTTGGCCAAGCTCAATTTCATTTCTAAGGTAGTGTATGGCCATTCTACCTGACACACCAGATCCTGTGGGGCATCGATCTACTTCACCATCAGCAAAAATGCAGACATTCCTGCTATCATTAGACCTTTTATCGGGTTTGTCGATAAAAATGGTACCATATAAAAAACTAAGATCTTCTTCAAAGGGATGAAGAATTTTATGATCTTGTTTTATGACTGCTTTTTTAATGTCCATTCCGGCACGCATTAATTGTTGGTAAGAAGCTTTTGACAGGTCGAAATTAAAAGTGTTTTTAGACATATCGACATAAGCGTAAAAAGCGCCTCCGTAGGCCAGGTCATAGGTGATTGTTCCTATATTAGGAACTTCAATGGTTTTATCCAATCCAACCACAAAACTTGGAACGCAATGAAATCGGACTCCGGTGATTTCACCATTTTTAATATGGGCGAAGGAGGTAATTCTACCACAAGGGGCATCTATTTTTATCATATTATCACCTTCCATAACAGTGATCCATTTCATTTCAATGGCGAGAGTGGTTAAGGCTATAATGGCATGACCACACATGGTTGAATAGCCTTCATTATGGAGGAAAATCACTCCAAAATTGCCATCTTCATCATTGGGAGGGGTTAGGATACAACCATACATATCTGCATGCCCTCTTGGTTCAAACATAAGAGCCGTTCTTAAATCGTCATAATGCGCTTTGCAGTATCTTCGGTATTCGAGTACAG
Source organism: uncultured Flavobacteriaceae bacterium (assembly GCA_964586115.1). Taxonomy (GTDB): domain Bacteria; phylum Bacteroidota; class Bacteroidia; order Flavobacteriales; family Flavobacteriaceae; genus Lutimonas. Next base: position 32,812 of record CAZPHF010000017.1, read on the forward strand.
AATCCCCCTTAAGTTCCGGAAATCCATCTATAATCACTCTTAGTGGTTCACCACCAGTGTGCATATCGATAGTTTTTATCTGAAGCCAATCCGGATTCGGTTCAAACTGCTTTTTGTTTTGAATATTTTGAAAAGTACCCATTAACTCATTGTTTCATTACATCATTACATCATTACATCATTGTATCATTGCTCCATTGCTCATAATAGTATCTGGCTGCTATCAAATCTTCCGATGCATGTCCGACCGATTTGAAAAAGGTGATTTCCGTATCAGATAGCCTGCCTTTATGTGCTCCCGAACACAGTCCAAAAAGATCAGACTGGATGTCACTTTCTTTAATAATTCCGTTTTTCAGAGGGATTACAATATCTCCAGATTCCTTTAATCCCCCTTGAAAGGTGTCAAGAAAAATACTTGATCTAACCACAGCCTCATCATCAGCTTCTCTCATATCTTTTTTATAGGCCCCTACCAAGTCAAGATGCTGACCTTCTTTTAAAAGTTTTCCAAATACCAGAGGTTCTTTTGAAAGGGTAGCACACGAAATAATATCGACATCAGAGAGTTTCTCGAGATAGTTTTTTATCGGCGTAACCTCGATATCTTCCTGATCAAATTGTGTTGCGATCAGCTTAGCTTTCAGAAAATCCCGACCCCATACATATACTTTTGTGATGGGCCTGATGCGGGCATGTGCTCTTATTAGATTTGTAGACAATGCTCCTGTACCCAACATAAGTAAACTTGAGGCATCGTGTTTTGCAAGATAAGAAGCGGCCAGAGCCGAAGCTGCTGCTGTTCTCTTAACAGTAAGTGCTTTTGCATCAAGAATCGCTCTGATCATTCCTTTATGGCCATCCATATACAGATAAGTGCCTTGAATAGATGGTAAATCGTATTTACCATTGTTTGGATTTACCGTAACGATCTTAACGCCAATATCATTTCCCGCTTCCCATGCAGGCATTAACAGAAGTGTAGAATCAATACCCTCTTTAGGATTGGCATAATCGTGATGATGTCTCATCGGTGTTTCAACAACTTGATCCGAAAATCCATTTTTTAAGGCTTCAATGAGCTGTTTGAAATCAGAATGAGATTCCATGAAATTATGGCTTATATATGGAAGCTGGTCCATTTACTTTTTTGAATAAAAGTAATTATTAGTTGCTACTAATCCTATCGTACCTTACGATTAGATTAAATAATAATTAAAATCTATCCTAAAAATAACAAAAACAATAAAGGAAAAGCCAATCCAGCCAAAGCTAGTTTCCATCCTCTACTTTTGAAACCATTTTTTCCTGCCGGAATCAACATACCAGTTATTGCGATGAGAATCATTGCGGCCCCAAAAATATCGGAATACCAGATCCAAAATTTGTTGGTTGTTTTATGCAGAAACATGGTATCACCTACAAACGGGGTTCTTTTCTTGTATTCTAAAATACCTGTTCCTGATTCAGTATCAATATCAGCAATGACATTATTTTTAAAAATGATCCTTAAAGAATTATCTCTAAGCCTAAAGCTGTCAAATTCATTTTCTACCTTCCAATCTAAAGTAGCCGTTTTTAGGTAATTCTCGTCCACAGCAGTTACATCTTCAGGTAATATAATATTCACCTCCTTAGATTCATACGTATAATCCATCGGATACCAGTCTCGACGATGGTTTAGGATGATTCCGGAAAAGGAAAAAGCAATTAATAATCCCACAAAGAAATAGGCAAAGTCCCTGTGTAAACTTCGATTTGAAATCTTTTTCATTTTAATGTATAGTTTATATTATTTAAAAATTTACGAAAATAGCATGATATCTTTATTTTTATCAGTTAATCGAATCTTTTTTTCAAAATCCAGTCCTAACTTTTTTAGAAGATTGATCGAACTCTGGTTATCCGCATTTACTAAGCCATCTCTGTGAATAAGACCAGCTATTCCAATAAAACTTCTGTTTGATTTTAAGATCAAGGCATAAAAACCAAACTCGTTTTCTTCATAAGCATGAAGCAAACGAGTTGTGATATAATTTTCAGCATCAGCGATTGTTTTAATCCCTCTATCACTAATGTTTAGGATCCAATCTTTGTCAGTCATTAAGTTAAACAAAGATGGCGCATCTTTCAAAGTGATCCTCCTGATGTACAGACGTTCAGTGCTAAGTATATTCATTGAGTATAAAAAACAGCATCAAATATGATCTATTTATTTAGCCTAATACATCGCTTTGTTTTTTATAGAAAGAATCAGATTGTAGTTTGAGTAAGTCCTTGGCTTTTTGTTTTTTATACTCATAAATTTCTTCATCCTTGGCCACATCATAGTATACTTTTTCATTCAGGCTTGTATCCGTTTCTAAGACAGCTGCTCTCTGGTTTTTTTGTTGGGTGACCCAAACCTTTAGGGCATCTTCTTGTTCCTCGAATTTTAAGTCATAGGCTCCTTTTGGTGCCATAACCTTGGCAAATACAGGAGCTGTTTCAATGGCGATGAAAAGTAAGAGTATAAACATCGAAGGGAGGGCTGGCAATTCCTCCAGTGCATTGATTCTGGCCATCAAACCATCGAACCCATCGATGATGGGCTGACTATTAGCGGTTTGTAATTTTTGTTTTTCTCTTAGGTCGCTCAGCAAAATCTCTTTTCCTGCGATCTTTTCCGCACTGCCGTCCTTTAACAGTTGTAATTCCTGTAGTTGGGAGTCGTGTTTTTCTCTTTTTTCCTCATAGACAGGACCTTTCCCCAGTTTCATAGTGCCTTGTGTGCCTTCTGCTTCTGTGATATAGGTTTCGTACAGGTCATTTACCTCTTGTTCTTTATTGGCGACATTTTCCTGGATCAATTTTATTTCTCCTTCAACTCGTTCGATTTCAGGAGTGAATTGTTGGGCTATTTGATCCTGATTGAGTAAGGTCATCTGGTTTTTTTGTTCTAGTAAAACACGATCGATTTCCTTTTCGAATATCTTTAATTCTAGTGGTTTTGAAATAACGATAGCAATGATTAAGGCCAAAACAATTCTGGGTGAAGCCTGCAATAATTCTTGCCAGAAGTTATCGCGTTTCTTTATTGTAGATACAATGAATCGATCCAGATTGAATATCAATAAGCCCCAGATCAATCCAAACAAGAGCGCCATATATACATTGTCGAACACTGTATACAAGGCATAAGCACTTGAAACTAAAGCCATGATGGCCGTGAAAAAAACGGTACCACCAATACCGGCATATTTAATTTGTTCAGATTTTGGACTTTCCTGAAGCAGGTCTGTGTCTGCGCCTGAGCACATCCAGAAGAATTCTTTTATCATAATGAGGAGGGTTTAGTTAAAAACAACGTAATTATACTCCTATATGTTGCTCACATATTGTCTTTGTTATGATAAAGTTTTGTTAAAATTGTGATTCTATTAAAATCAAGAGTAGAATTTCAGCTAAAACTTGTGCAGCTATGTAATAAATGTACTTTTGCTATCTCAAAACAGCCCTATGAGTTTATTAAAGAAACTGCAAGAACGAAGTGAGTCTGCATGTGAACTATGCCGTACCGAAGAGCAATTAAGTATTTATGAGGTTCCGCCATCTTCTAAAGGGGCCGAAGATGACAGTATCTTGATTTGTAATACTTGTACTGATCAAATTGAAAATCCTGAACATGTTGATCTAAACCATTGGCGTTGTTTAAACGATACTATGTGGAGTGAAATTCCAGTTGTACAAGTTGTTGTTTGGCGAATGTTTACGCGTCTTCGTGCGGAAGGCTGGCCTCAGGATTTATTGGATATGATGTATCTAGATGAGGAAAATTTGGCTTGGGCCAAAGCTACTGGTGAAGGAGAGGAAAGTGAAAATAAAATTGTTCACCGAGATGTAAACGGTGTGGTATTGCAGACCGGTGATTCAGTTGTTTTGATCAAGGATTTAAAGGTTAAAGGTTCAAGTATGGTAGCAAAACAAGGAACCCCAGTTCGCAGGATTTCATTAGATAGAGAGAATGCTGAGTATATTGAAGGAAAAGTAGGTCCTACCCAAATTGTGATCATTACCAAGTATGTTAAGAAAATAGGGTAATAAAATTTACCTTTGTTAGCGATTGTTAATCTTCAAAGTTGTATTCAAAAGCTTCGATATCTTTTTTCCAAAGCTTGGAAACAAGATCCTTATTCGTGTCATCATAATAATGGGAATAGTCAGTTATTGACGCCTTCAATTGATGACTTAATTTTTTATGTCCGAGATTGAGTTTATTACATACATAATTCCAGTCTTCTTGTAAATTTTCAAATTTCCCAACAAAATCTATTTGTAATATCCCATCTTTATCGGCTACCATATTGATCTGATATGCATCAGGTCTTTTGGATTGGTATTTGATATATTGATTAAAACTCATCTTATTTACTTTATTATACCTGCCATGCTGGGGATTTCGACGAATATACTCATATTCAGACACTAGTCTTTTCCATGGATTTCTAACAAAGGCGAATTTAAAATACTCGTCAAATAAATCTTTTGGCATAACTTTTTTTACCTGTAAAATGTCGCTATGCGCTCTAAAGGCAACTTTATGATAATCGGATTCTATATTGAGTAGTCGACTTTTAACCTTTGCTTTTAAGCTGGTCTCACGGCTTAAACTTAAGGGCGCCAAAGAGTCTCTCATGCTACTTCCGGCAACCTTTCTGATATGGATAAAAATAAACTTATGTGAGTCGGATATTAACATCAAGGTTTACTTTTTAGCATATAGGTCATTGTAATATTTATAAAATAGCGGGATAGTCTCTATTCCTTTTAAATAATTAAACACACCAAAATGTTCATTAGGTGAGTGTATGGCGTCGCTATCCAATCCAAATCCCATCAAGATGGTTTTACTTTTCAATTCCTTTTCAAACAGGGCTACAATGGGAATGCTACCTCCTGATCTTTGGGGTATAGCCGGAACACCAAAAGTTTCGGTATAAGCCTTATTTGCAGCCTGATATCCTATGTTATCAATTGGCGTTACATAGGCATGACCTCCGTGGTGTGGTGTTACCTTAACTTTCACTGCTTTTGGGGCAATACTCATAAAATGCTCACTAAATAATTCTGTGATCTCATCAGGGTCCTGATCAGGAACCAAACGCATGGAGATCTTAGCATAAGCTTTACTTGCGATGACCGTCTTAGCTCCTTCACCGGTATATCCTCCCCAGATACCATTAACATCTAAGGTAGGTCTGATGGAGTTTCTTTCGTTGGTTGTGTATCCGGTTTCCCCATATACCTCTGCTATATCAATTGCTTTTTTATAGGCGTCCAAAGAGAAAGGGGCTTTGGCCATTTCTTTTCTTTCTTCCTGAGTGGCGTCGATTACCTTATCATAAAAACCGGGAATCGTGATGTGATTGTTTTCATCCTGTAGGGAGGCGATCATCTTGGTCAGGATATTAATAGGGTTCGCCACAGCACCTCCATAAAGACCTGAATGCAGATCCCTGTTAGGTCCTGTTACTTCTACTTCAACATAACTCAGTCCTCTCAAACCAGTGGTAATTGACGGTTGTTGGTTGCTGATCATTCCTGTATCTGAAATAAGGATCACATCATTACTCAACTTTTCCTGATTCCTTTTGACAAACCATTCCAGACTTTCCGAGCCTACTTCTTCTTCACCTTCGATCATGAACTTTACATTACACGGCAGGGTACCCAGACTCATCATGATTTCAAAGGCTTTGATATGCATATACATCTGACCTTTGTCATCGCAGGAACCTCTTGCGTAAATTGCGCCTTCAGGATGTGATTCGGTTTTTTTTATAACGGGCTCAAAAGGAGGGGAGTCCCATAAATCAATTGGATCGGCCGGCTGTACATCGTAATGCCCATAGACAAGTATGGTGGGTAAATCAGTGTCAATGATATGTTCGCCATAAACAATAGGGTAACCGGGAGTTTCACAGATTTCTACTTTTTTGCATCCGGCTTTATCCAGATAATTCTTGACCGCCTCGGCCGTCATTAATACATCTTTTTTGTAGGCTTTATCGGCGCTTACTGATGGTATTTTTAGCAAAGAGATCAATTCCTCTATAAATCTATTTTTATTTTGATCGATGTAGTTTTTTACAGCAGACATTTTTTACTAATTTTAGGTGCAAACAAAGATAGACAAAACATAACACCTAATTCTTTAAAAGCGGAGTCAAGCCGTCAAAATTTTATATCAAAAAAACAGAAAATGAAGTCAAGAAGAACGTTTATTCAAAATACGGCGATGGCGAGTGTCGGCTTAAGTGTCTTGCCTAATTTGAGCTTTGGGAATTCAGTTCAAAAAAGTAAGATCAATATCGGTTTAATAGGTACGGGTCTTAGAGGGACCAACCACCTTAATAATTTACTCCAAAGGGATGACGTAAATATAATTGCGATTTGCGATATCGACCAGGAAAGGATCTCCCTAAACCTTGACCTGATGGATAAGGCGGGTCATAAGAAACCGGAAGTTTTTGGCAAGGATGAACTGGACTATAGAAACCTACTTGAATTGGAATCATTGGATGCAGTGATTATTGCAACGCCTTGGTTATGGCATACCCGTATGGCCAAAGATGCCATGCTCGCAGGCAAGTATACGGGGCTTGAAGTTTCAGCGGCCAATACCATGGAAGAATGCTGGGACCTTGTCAATACACATGAGCAAACCGGTACTCATTTGATGATTTTAGAAAATGTGAATTACAGAAGAGATGTACTGGCCGTCTTGAACATGGTCAAACAAAATGTTTTGGGAGAAATGATGCATTTCAGGTGTGGTTATCAGCATGACCTGCGATTTGTAAAGCTCAATGATGGAAAGTCAGCCTATGGAAAGGGTGTGGAATTTGGTGAAAAAGGAATTTCTGAATCCAAATGGCGTACCCAACATTCGCTGTTGAGAAATGCGGATGTGTATCCTACTCATGGAGTTGGTCCGATTGCCGCCATGACAAATATCAACCGAGGCAATAGATTTGTATCTATGACTTCACATGCAACAAAAAGCAGGGGTTTGCATAATTATATTGTTGAGAATGGAGGAGAGGATCATCCAAATGCCAAACTACAATTTAAAATGGGAGATGTCATTACCAGTACCATAGAAACCGCTAATGGGGAAACCATCATTGTGACGCATGATACCAGTTTACCCAGACCTTATTCTTTGGGTTTTAGAGTGCAAGGAACTAAGGGTCTTTGGGAAGTAGATGGTAATCGAATCTATGTAGAAGGAATATCAAAACCCCATACATGGGATGATGCTGATCCCTGGTTAAAGAAGTACGACCATCCACTCTGGGTCAAGTATGGAGAACACGCCACCGGAGCTGGGCATGGGGGTATGGATTTCTTTGTGATTCACGCCTTTGTAGAATCCGTCAAACAAAAAATAGCACCACCTCTTGATGCCTATGATGCAGCTGCCTGGAGCGCCATAACACCGCTGTCAGAATTATCGATTGAGAATAACGGGGAACCTCAGGATTTTCCTGATTTTACAAGAGGGATTTGGGTAAAAAGAAAGCCCTATAATTGGATCAAAGATACTTTTTAAAAACAGTAACAAAATTCTTAAACTTTGTTTGCTAATTTGTAAAAATGATTATATTTGCAATCCTAAATTTTGCGGGCGTG
>CAZPHF010000018.1:0-38491 GCA_964586115.1 uncultured Flavobacteriaceae bacterium
GAAAATCAGGAACAATTCCCTCAACATTATCAGTCACAAAAACTTGATTCTGATATAATTGAATCTTATCCTTCTGAACATCCATATTGTTTGTCAGCTTAGGGAAATACAAAATACCCGTCAAATTAAATGGGTAATCAACATTCAAATGGATATGGAATAAAGGCTCTTCAAATTGCATTGGATACAACTCTCTGTAAAAGCTTTTGTACTCCTCATCATTTAAATCACTAGGTTGTTTCGTCCAGGCCGGATTAGGATTATTGATGATCCTGTCAACAGTAATCATTTTTTGAGGCTCCTTTGTTTCTTTACCTTCCTTATCAGTGATAGTCGCTGGTTCATGTTTAGGATCTGCAACCTCTTCTGTTCCGAATTTGATAGGAACAGGCATGAATTTATTGTATTTGTTCAACAATTCATTGATCCTACTTTCTTCTAAAAACTCCAATGAATCATCATCAATATGAAGAATGATTTCAGTACCCCTATCCTGTCTCTTTGATTTTTTCAGTGTGTATTCAGGCGAGCCATCACATATCCAATGTGCTCCATCATCTTCCTCTCTGAATGATTTGGTATGAATCTCTACTTCTTTAGCTACCATAAAGGCAGAATAGAATCCTAGACCAAAATGACCAATAATTCCTGAATCATTCTTTTCATCTTTAAATTTATCAAGAAATTCCTCAGCTCCTGAAAAAGCGATATCGTTGATATACTTTTTAACCTCATCCTGAGACATTCCAATTCCTTGGTCAATAATATGAAGTTTTTTTTCTTCCTTATCAATTTTTATTTCCAGTTTCACATCATCAACGGACCCCTTGTATTCTCCAATTGATGCAAGATGTTTTAATTTTAAAGTTGCATCTGTTGCATTCGAAATAAGCTCTCTTAAAAAGATCTCGTGATCAGAATATAAAAAACGCTTGATCAGCGGAAATATATTCTCAACAGCTACATTAATTTTTCCTTTTGCCATAATTATTCTATTTATAAATTTAATATGTACACCTAGCCTAATCAAAACAAATACCAAAAGAGCTATCATGACAAGATGACACGATTTCCTTAGCCTACGATAGCATCGTGCTACTCTTTATAAAATAAAATCCAATGAATTATGTATCTTTGTGTATTGCAGCTACGCTAAAACAAATTCGATTTTGTGATTGGTAATGGGACCAATATAAGTGAAGACTTCATTTTCAAAGAACTAGATGATAACTAAATAATATCCTATGTATAATTCTAAAATTACGGGTCTTGGCTTTTATGTGCCTGACAATATTGTCACCAATGATGAACTGTCAAAAATGATGGATACCAATGACGCATGGATTCAGGAAAGAACCGGTATAAAGCAAAGGCATTGGATCAAAGAGGGCAGTAATGAAACTTCTGCCACAATGGGTGCTAAAGCAGCTGAAATAGCCATTGAAAGATCAGGATTGACAAAAGACGATATCGATTTTATCGTTTTTGCGACCTTAAGTCCTGATTATTATTTTCCAGGTTGTGGGGTACAGATTCAAGACATGCTCAACATGAATACAGTTGGAGCACTAGATGTTAGAAACCAATGTTCAGGTTTTGTATATGCCCTGTCTACGGCTGATCAGTTCATCAAAACAGGTATGTATAAAAATATTCTTGTTATAGGTTCGGAATACCACAGTAACGGCCTTGATAAAACAACTCGCGGAAGAGGAGTTTCAGTGATTTTCGGTGATGGCGCAGGAGCTTGTGTTCTTTCAAGAACAGAAGACAATCAAAAGGGTATTTTATCCTCTCACCTGCATAGTCAAGGTAAATATGCGGATAAACTGATCGTGGAATCTCCAAGCATCAAACATTGGGTTCCTGAAATACTGGCCTCCGAAGAAGAAGACATTTCTTTTTTCCCTTATATGGACGGAACTTTTGTATTTAAAAACGCAGTAGTAAGGTTTAGCGAGGTGATCATGGAAGCATTGACTGCCAATAACATGGCGCCCACTGATATTGATCTTTTTATTCCTCATCAGGCTAATTTGAGGATCTCTCAATTTATTCAGCAAAAGTTTAAACTTAAAGATGAGCAGGTATATAACAATATCATGAATTACGGAAATACAACAGCTGCTTCCATTATAATTGCCCTGAGTGAAGCTTGGGAAAAAGGAAAGGTCAAGGAAAATGACATTGTACTTCTTGCCGCATTTGGAAGTGGATTTACCTGGGGTAGCGTATTGATACGCTGGTAATTATCAAAGTATAAAAAAAGTGGCTCAGGCCACTTTTTTTTATTCCTATAAATGAATTATGCTTTGTGATAGCTGTCATCCCAATCCTTTACTTTTGGAGTACCTAGCTTGCCCTCTGATTTTGCAACCAACATGGAAACCGTCGCGTCACCAGTAACGTTAACTACTGTCCTGCACATATCTAAAGGTCTGTCAACAGCAAAAATCAATGCCAATCCCGCTTCCGGAATTCCTGCCTGTGCCAGAACGATTACCAACATTACCATTCCCGCTCCCGGGACAGCAGCAGAGCCGATACTGGCTAAAGTAGCTGTTGCTACAATACCCAACTGAACTCCTAAGGAAAGATCCATACCAAAGGCCTGTGCGATAAACACCGCCGCTACTGCCTGATACAAACTTGTACCATCCATATTGATCGTGGCTCCTATGGGTAAAACAAAACTAGACACCTCTTCATCTACTCCCAAATGCTCATGCACTCTCTCCATAGTTACTGGCAGCGTGGCTGCACTTGAGCTTGTAGAAAAGGCTAATAGTTGAGCAGGAGAAATCCCCTGTAAGAATTCTTTGGGCTTTTTCCCGGTAAAAAACATAACCAAAGTAGTGTAAAGAGAAATCATCAATGCCAATCCTATAATCACTGTTAATGCATACCATCCCAGGGCCTTAAAAAGATCCGCGCTTGGAGACTCTACGATCAAGGCTGCCAATAAGGCAAAAACGCCATATGGAGCAGCAAGCATAATCAGATCTATCATCTTTAAAATCACCTCATTAAAACTATCGAAAAAATCTTTGACAGGCTTGGCCTTCTCTTCCGGTAGAAGAATTAGTCCAACTCCGAAAAAAATCGCAAAAAAGATCACCTGCAGCATGTTCTTATTCTTTGAAGAAGCGCCAATAATATTATCTGGAACGAGGTCAACCAGCGCCTGTAAGGGGCCATTGCTCTTTTGATTAGCTGCTTCTTCTTTATATTTTTGTGTACTTTGAGAATAATTAGAGACCAGTTCAGTTCTGGTTTCCTCAGTTATGGATTCACCGGGTTTTATACTGTTCACCAATACCAAACCTATTGTTACCGCCAAGACAGTGGTCATTAAATAGATCAAAACTGTCTTCCCTCCCATTTTTGACAACTTGGAAATATCCTTCAAATCAGAAACTCCTTTGATAAGTGAACCTAAAATCAAAGGAACCGCAATCAGCTTTAATGCATTGATAAAAATGGTCCCAAAAGGTTTTATCCAGTCTTGCACAATTTCCTTTCCTCCTGAAAAACTTACCATCAGAAACCCGAAGGCTACTCCGAGTACCATTCCTAATAATATTTTCCAGTGCAAAGCTAATTTCTTCATGTGCCCTATAATTTGCGGGAAGATACTAAAAAAAAAACTTGTCAAAAGTCAGAAAGAACCATAATTCGGGTCTTAACAACAAGGTTAAATCTTATTCAAAATTTGTTCATTTACATATTATACTTACATTTGCCGAAAATAAGAAAGGGAATGGAGAAATTGAAAAAGCGATGGGGAATCAGTTCTAATTGGCAGGTGATTGCCATCATCTTCGTGTTCTCAATTAATGGTTCTTTTGCTACTTGGGTAGCTGGTCCTATAACCCATTTCTTTGGTCTGGATTCGGAAACCACAAAGCCCTATATCTTATATCTTTTTTTTAGAATTTTATTGATATTCCCAATCTATCAAATAACACTTCCCTTAGTGGGATGGGTTTTTGGTCAATTCAAATTCTTCTGGGATTTTGAAAAAAAAATGTTGCAAAGAATGGGACTTGGCAGATTTCTTAAGTAGTCTTTGTTGGGTTAATAAGGTATACATAGCACCAGGTAAGGGTAAAAGAAGGGAAAAAGTCAAGACCGGGTATAGCCTCCTCTAAAAATGAGATAAGCCCTCCAACCTTTCCAACGTTTCCTTTATACAGGTTAATCATCAAATAAGCAGATAAGGGAGCCCAAACCACATCTATAAGAGGGAATACATAAGAGAGCATTCCGATCAGATCAAATAGGATACCAATCAGTAATTTATTTTTTTTACTTAAATTCTCCATTCTTAGCTATTGATTGTCCCAGCTTTTTTTAGCCCTGATCTTTTTGTACAGTTTTATTCCCAACATGAGTAATACAGAAACTCCAACAATACCAACCACTCCAAAAATCCAACCTAACGTTGTTTTAAGCACCACAAGAAACACACAGGCAAAAAGAATAATCGTCGCTACTTCGTTCCAGATTCTTAAAGCATTCGAAGAATATGAAAGATGACCCTTTTCAATTTGATTATACATGACCTGACAAGACCAATGATAAGCGAAAAGCATCGCTACAAAGATCAATTTAATCAACATCCAGTTCGCTTCCAGCCAAAAAGGCTGAAGGATCAATAGCCAAAGCGCAAAAATAGTGGCCAAAACGGCCGATGGCCAGGTAATGATATACCAGAGCCTTTTACTCATTAGGGCATATTGTTTTTTAAGAATTGATTGGCTGGGTTCTTCCTTCTCATCGGCCTCTTTAAAGTAAATAAACAAACGAATAATATAAAATAGACCAGCAAACCATGTGGTAACAAAAATTATATGTAGTGATTTAACGTATAAATAAGTCATTAGAAGCTACTTATGAATTCCATTTTTCAATCCATTGAACCATCACATCAACCCAGGCATCATCCTCATTTAAACAGCTGATATGTTTGAACTCTTGACCACCAAAAGCCAAAAACTCTTCTTTACCTTCCATGGCGATCTCTTCCAGCGTTTCCAAACAATCAGATACAAAGGCTGGTGTAACTACTGCCAGTTTCTTTATTCCTTGCTCTGGCATGGCTTCCAGTTCATAATCGGTATAAGGCTTTAACCATGGGTCCTTTAACAATCTTGATTGAAATGAATTTCTAAACTTCCCCTTTTCTATACCCAACTCCTTTACGATACCTTTTGTAGTTTCAAAACACTGATGCCTGTAACAGGTTTCATGAGCAACAGATTTAACTTCACAACAGCTTCCATCCAATTTACAATGAGAACCAGTAGTATCACCTTTAAAAATGTGCCTTTCAGGTATCCCATGATAAGAGAACAGGATTTGATCATAATCAAACCCTTCCAGTTCTTTCTGCAAATGCTGACTCATCACCTTGATATAGTCAGGCTTATTATAAAAAGGAGGTAATACGTCCATTTTCATCCCCTTAAAGGAAGATCCCAGTAAATCTTTTGCCTTTTCAACCACCGTTTCATAAGAAGACATAGCAAAATGTGGATATAAGGGAATCAAATATACATCGGTCACACCTTGATCCTCTAATTCTCGCAAGGCTTTTTCCATGCTCATAGAGCCATATCTCATTCCCAAGGCAACAGGGAGATCAATTTTTTTTCTGACTTTTTCAGTAAATCTTTCAGAAATAACAACCAAAGGTGATCCTTCCTTCCACCAAATCTTTTTATAAGCCGCCGCAGATTTCTTTGGACGAATATTCAAAATAATCCCTTTAATGAGTAAAAATCGTTTCCAATATGGTATATCAATCACTCGTTCATCCATTAAAAATTCATCCAGATAGCGCCTAACATCTTTAACTTCAGTACTGTCTGGAGACCCTAAATTCACTAATAAAACACCTTTGTTTCCCAAATTTCAATAATTTTAATATTCTAATAATTAAAGACGTAAATATAATATTTTTCAATCTTGCAACTGAAAAGCTTCTCCTTTTTTTTAAACATGGTCAATATTCTTTTATCGTTATTTTTTTTATTTCAAACGATATCTTTTCCCAAGCTATCTGTCTATTTTTGCGCCATACATTTTTTTTTAAATTTATGAAACTACCTATATTTATTGTATTCTTCAGTATTTTCACATCAAAGAATCAACGGTTTAGGAATGTGACAAAAATCATGGTTTAAAAAATTCTTGTAGCGTAATTTTGGTTTTCAATACACAACTAAAAGATTTGAAACCACGAATTCAATGAATCATCCTGATATGACTAAAAATTCAGATTGTAAAAAGTTTTATGTAATAGGCTTGAATTACCAAAAGGCTGACGTTGTCACCAGAAGTAATTTTAGTTTGAGCAAAGAAAATCAAAAGCAATTATTATCTGAAGCTAAAAAGATCAATATAAAAAGTGTAGTCATTTTATCTACTTGTAACCGAATTGAAATCATGGGTTTTGCCAAGCACCCCTTTCAATTGATCTCTTTGCTATGTAAATATTCAAAAGGTACAGTTGAAGAGTTTGCCAAAGTTTCCTATGTATATAAAAATAGTGATGCCGCAGAGCATGTCATTAGGATCGCTACCGGGATTGAAAGCCAGATCCTTGGTGACTATGAAATCGTTGGACAACTAAAAGACGCTTTTTACTTGGCCAAGGAAGCAAATACCGTAAATGCATACCTTGAAAGATTATTCAATGTGGCACTTCACGCAAGTAAGGAAACCAAAAACAGAACGAGTATTAGCTCAGGAACAACTACTGTTTCTTATGCAGCTATTCAATATATCAAGGATCATTACAGTAAAAAGGATCCGAAAAAAATTCTGGTTTATGGCCTGGGTGATATCGGGCAAAGTACCGCAAGAAGTTGTGCTGAATATCTCAAGGCTCATGAGCTCACAATCATGAATCGTACCGAGAGTGTTGCAAAAGAATTGGCAGCAGAAATTAAAGTGGAGACGGCCGAGCATAAAGATCTAATGCATCAGGTCAAAAGATCAGACATTGTGATTGTCGCTACCGGAGCTACCAACCCAACGGTAACCACTCAAATGGTCTCTGAAGAAAAAAAGCAGTTGATCATTGATCTTTCGATACCTAGAAATGCTGATCCGGAAATAATTAAGAAGAAAGATATCACGATCATCGATGTAGACGTTTTGTCAAAAAAGACAAAAGAGACACTGGAAGAAAGAAAAAAGCAAATTCCCTTAGTGGAAGAAATTATTGATAAATACAAATCTGAATTTTACGAATGGCTGAATTTCAGAAGAAGTACTCCGGCCATTAATTCTCTTAAGAAATCTCTGGAAATTATCCAGCAAGATGCTATTTCTTCACATTCAAAAAAATACGAAGACGTTAATGCTGAACTTGTCGAGGATGTTACCTCACAAATGATCAACAAGATCGTATCTAAGTTTGCCATGCATTTGAAGTCTGAAAACACTCAGGCCAACCAAAGTATCAAGGTAATGAAAGACGTATTTAATTTAGAGCCTACAGATAATTAATATGAATAAAACTATAAGAATTGGAACCAGGTCCAGTGAATTGGCACTTTGGCAGGCAAATACTGTCTCTAACCAACTGAAATATCTTGGACATGACACTGAGATCGTTAAGATTGATTCTATTGGTGATGAGGTCTTGAACAAACCACTATACGAACTTGGAACCACGGGCGTTTTTACCAAGAATCTTGACACTGCTTTGTTAAATGACAAAATCGATATTGCAGTGCATTCTTTAAAGGATGTTCCGACGGTTTTACCCAAAGGAATTATCCAGGCAGCCGTTTTAAAAAGAGGACTGCATCATGATATCCTTGTTCTTAAAGATGATGACAATTTCTTCACTAGAAAAACAGCTACCATTGCCACAGGAAGTTTGAGACGAAAGGCACAATGGTTATATCGCTTTCCTCATCATGAAATCACTGATTTAAGAGGTAATGTCAACACCCGAATTAGAAAATTAAAGGAAAATGACTGGAACGGAGCTATTTTTGCAATGGCCGGACTTAAACGTATTGGAATTTTACCAGATAATGTGATGAAACTTGACTGGATGATCCCTGCCCCTGCTCAAGGAGCCGTTATGGTCGCTGCCCTTGACAATAACCAGGAATTACTTGATATACTGTCAGAACTTAACGATCCGGAAACTGAACTCTGTGTTGGTATAGAACGAGAATTTCTAAATAAACTCGAAGGTGGCTGTTCGGCCCCTATTGGTGCCCTGGCAATGATCAAGGATGAAGAACTCAAGTTTAAAGGTGCTTTGTTCAGCACGGATGGGAAACAAAAAGTTGAATTTTCAAAAACAGTTCCAGTAAATCATACCACCGATATTGCTCAGTTTGCCGCTTCTTATATCCTCGATAAAGGAGGAAAAAAACTGATGAGAAAGGAAGGTGAAGTTGAAAGAGAGATCAATATTTTTTCTACCAAGCATTTATCAATCGGGCAGAAAAGTGCACTCAATCAAAAAATCGGAACTGACATGAGCGATTTCATCACAATCCGATATAACCGAATCAAAGCTGCCGTAGTCAAAAAATCCATTAAGCATGCGATCTTTACAAGTCAAAATGCCGTAGAGTCTGTATCGGATAGTTTTATGGCTTCCGAGCTTCATTTTGAACATATTTACTGCGTAGGAAGAAGAACCAAGAGGCTCATTGAGAAAAACATTGGTAAAGTGACCCATGTTGAAAATTCAGCCGCTAAGTTGGCTAATTATTTGGTAGAGCACATAAAAAATGAAGAAGCCACTTACTTTTGCGGAGATAAAAGAAGAGATGAGTTACCTGGTATTCTTAACAATAATGGCATTTCATTAAATGAAGTGATTGCCTACCAGACCATATTAAGTCCAAACGTACTGAAAAAAAAATACAATGGAATTCTTTTTTTTAGCCCTTCTGGTATAGAGAGTTTTCTAAGTAAAAACAGCGTTGATCAGGAGGTGGCATTTTGCATTGGAGGCACTACAGCAAAAGAAGCTCAAAAGTATTTTAAAACAGTTGTTGAAGCCAAACTGCCTTCTGTTGAAAGTGTGCTAAATTCAGTCAATGCTTATTTTATAAATTAAAACTATTTATAATGAACAGAACAAGGCGACTTCGACGAACCGAAAACATTAGAAGACTGGTAAGAGAAAACAGCCTTCAGCTGAATGATCTTGTATATCCCCTTTTTATTGAAGAAGGGCAAGGCATTGAGACAGAAATTCCTTCAATGCCAGGGATTAAAAGATTTTCTCTTGACACTATCTCCAAAGAACTTGACGAGGTCAGTCAATTAAATATTCCCGCAGTACTGCTTTTCGGTATTCCGAGTTCAAAAGACGAGATTGGCTCAGAAACCTGGAATGATCAAGGCATAATTCAACAAGCCATTCGCTTTATCAAAAAGCACTATCCGGAAATCTATGTAATTACGGATGTTTGTTTTTGCGAATATACAAGCCATGGTCATTGTGGAATTATACATGACAATGATGTAGACAATGATGCCACACTGGTCAATATTGCCAAACAAGTGATATCTCATGCCAAGGCAGGTGCCGATATGGTAGCGCCTTCAGGGATGATGGATGGGATGATCGCAGCTATTCGAGAAGCGTTAGACCAAACTGGATTCCCAAATCTTCCTGTGATGTCATATGCGGTGAAATACGCTTCTGCCTTTTACGGCCCTTTCAGGGATGCTGCCGATTCTACTCCTAGTTTTGGTGATCGAAGAACCTATCAAATGGATCCTTCCAATCGTGACGAGGCTTTAAGAGAGGCTAATTTTGATGACCAGGAAGGTGCTGATATCTTAATGGTTAAACCTGCCCTCTCCTATCTCGATATCATAAGAGATATAAAAAATAATTTTGACAGGCCAGTTGCCTGCTACAATGTGAGCGGAGAATATGCCATGATCAAGGCTGCTGGTGAAAAAGGATGGATAGATGAAGAAAAAGTGATGATGGAAAGTTTGCTATCCATGAAAAGAGCGGGTGCTGATATTATCATCACGTATTTCGCGAAAGATGTGGCAAAATGTTTATTGAAAAAATAAATGTAGTACAAAACAAAAAAACAAGAAATGCAATTAGAAAAATCAGTAGAACTATTTAATAAGGGTCTAAAAAATCTTGTAGGATCAGTGAATTCACCCGTCAGGGCTTTTAAATCAGTGGGCGGTGTACCTGTTTTTATCGATCATGCAAATGGGAGTAAGATATTTGATGTGGATGGCAATGAATATATAGATCTGGTTCTTTCCTACGGACCGATGATCTTGGGTCACCGTGATAAAAAAGTAGAAAAATCGATCAAAAAAGCTTTAAAAAAGGGCTATACTTTTGGGGCCTCTACCAATAAAGAAATCAAACTTGCACAAATGGTTTGTGATGCCTTTCCTGGTATGGATAAAGTTCGTTTTGTGAGTTCAGGCACCGAGGCTGTATTTAGTGCCATCAGACTGGCAAGAGCTTATACAGGCCACAATAAGATCATTAAATTTTCAGGTTGCTACCACGGGCATTCAGATGCATTACTGGTAGCCGCAGGATCGGGATTGGCTACTTTGAGTATTCCGGGTAGCAAAGGTGTTCCGGATGATGCAGTAAAAAATACCCTCGTTGCCGAATATAACAACCTTGAAAGTGTGACAAAACATCTAGACGCTCATGACGATATTGCTGCGGTCATCATTGAACCGATTGCCGGAAATATGGGTGTAATAGAACCGAGTCATGAATTTATTCAGCAACTGAGATCCATTACCCTTGAAAATGGGGTCTTATTGATCATAGATGAGGTGATGACAGGATTTCGATCGAAATTTGGAGGAGCTCAGGAATTATTGGGAATTGAGGCTGATATCACTTGTTTAGGAAAAGTGATTGGCGGAGGATTTCCAGTTGGCGCCTATGGAGCAAGAAACGAAATCATGGAGATGGTTGCTCCCCTAGGAGATATGTATCAAGCCGGAACATTGTCAGGAAATCCAATCGCAATGGCCTGTGGAATCGCAACTTTAAAACAACTTAAAAAACAAAATCCTTATAGATCTTTTGATAAAAAAGCTACAAAAATTAAGAAAATGCTGCTGTCATCCGCTGAAAAGTATGGTGTTGACCTGCAGGTGAATCATTTCGGTTCTATGATCAATCCATTTTTTACCAATCAGGAAGTAACGGATTTCAAATCGGCTCAATTAAGTAATACTGAAAGTTTTAAAGTATTTTTCTGGCAAATGATGGAACATGGTGTGTTTTTGCCTCCATCACAATTTGAAGCCTGGTTCCTTTCATCGGCTTTAAGCAAAAAAGATTTGAAAAAAATTGAAAACGCCATTGATATTTCAATGGCCAAAGTGGCGGAAAAACAAAAAACAAAATAGGATACTTAGCAATGGGTATTGTTATATACAACTTAAAATAATTATGATCAAAAACGATTTATATCTTAAAGCCTTGAGAGGCGAAACCGTTTCAAGACCTCCGGTTTGGATGATGCGCCAGGCTGGTAGATATTTACCTGAATTTATTGCCATAAGAGAAAAATACGATTTTTTCACGCGTTGCAGAACTCCGGAACTCGCTTCGGAAATTACAGTACAACCCATTCGAAGATTTGGCATGGATGCAGCCATCTTGTTTTCTGATATTCTTGTTGTGCCTCAGGCCATGAATATTCCCTTTGAAATGAAGGAAGGCCTTGGTCCTTATCTACCTAATCCTATCAGGTCACAGAAGGATGTTGATCAGACCATAGTTCCTGACATCGGCGAAGAGTTAGGCTATGTGATGGATGCTATCAAAATGACAAAGGAAATGCTAAATGATGAGGTTCCCTTGATTGGTTTTGCTGGCTCACCATGGACTGTATTTTGTTACTGTGTTCAAGGACAGGGCTCTAAATCTTTTGACAAAGCCAAGGAGTTTTGTTTTACCCAGCCCATCGCTGCTCATCAGTTACTTCAAAAAATCACTGACACGACCATAGCCTATTTAAAAGAAAAAGTCAAAGCGGGAGTTGATGCCGTTCAGATTTTTGATTCCTGGGGTGGTATGTTGTCTCCCGTTGATTATCAGGAATTTTCCTGGAAATATATCCAACAGATCATAGATGCGCTGCACGAAGAAGCTCCTGTAATCGCTTTTGGGAAGGGATGCTGGTTTGCTCTGGAAGATATGGCAAAATCAAAAGTATCTGCCTTAGGCGTTGACTGGACGCTTAGCCCTAAAATAGCTCGAGAACTAACACATAACAGCGTGACCTTGCAAGGAAATTTGGATCCATCAAGGTTATTGTCACCTCCTGGAGAAATCAAGAAACTGGTGACGCAAATGATCAATGAATTTGGAAAAGACAAATACATTGTAAATTTAGGGCATGGTATTTTACCTAATATACCGGTTGACAATGCGAAAGCCTTTATTGATGCCGTAAAAGAATACGGGGCCTAATATGCCCTTTAAAACAAGATAAAAATGAATAAAGAACTGATTCAAAAATACAATATTCCTGGCCCCAGATATACAAGTTACCCGACGGTTCCTTTTTGGGACAAAGAAGGTATCGCCTTGGAGCAATGGAAAGCAACCACAGTGAAAGCCTTTAAAGAAAGTAATGATCAGGAAGGAATCACTTTGTATATTCATTTACCCTTTTGTGAAAACCTATGTACTTTTTGTGCCTGTCATAAAAGAATTACAAAAAGACATACTGTAGAGCAGCCTTATATTGAAACCGTACTTAAAGAATGGGACCTCTATTGTGATCTTTTGATAGACAAACCTAAAATTAGAGAGATACATTTGGGAGGAGGCACCCCTACTTTCTTTTCTTCTGCTAATCTTAGAAAATTGATTGACGGAATTTTCAAAAGAGCCGAGAAATTCAAGGAGTTTGAATTTAGTTATGAAGCCCACCCAAACCATACTTCTGAAGATCAATTACAAACTTTGTATGATCTGGGCTCAAGAAGAAATAGTTTTGGAATTCAAGACTATGATCCGGTGGTTCAAAAAGCCATAAATCGGATTCAGAGTTTCGAACAAATTGAAAAAATTCACAGACTTTCACAAAAGGTTGGTTATACTTCTATCAGCCATGACCTCATTTTTGGACTACCTTTTCAAAATGAACAGAGCATAAGAAACACTATTAAGAATACCATTGCCCTTAAGCCGGATAGAATCGCTTACTACAGTTACGCTCATGTGCCTTGGATCAAAGGAGTTGGACAGCGTGGTTTTGATGATAACGATCTTCCAAAAGACAAAGAAAAACGTCATTTATACGAATTAGGAAAGCAGCTTTTCTTCGATGCCGGTTATGTTGAAATTGGTATGGACCACTTTGCTTTACCCAGTGACTCTCTTTATAAAGCTATGAATTCTAAAAAATTACATAGAAATTTTATGGGCTACACCGCGGGTAAGACTGAACTTATGATCGGGCTGGGCATGTCTTCTATCAGTGACTCCTGGTATGCATTTGCTCAAAATGAAAAATCTGTTGAAGATTATACCGAAAAGGTAAACCAAGGTATAATCCCTATCTTCAGAGGCCATTTACTCAGTGAGAATGACCTGATCATCAGAAAGCATATTCTAAATTTGATGTGTAATCTTGAGACGGAATGGAATCTTGGCCTTGATGAGCAAACCAAAGCCGAGATATTGGATCGATTATCAGAGATTTTTGAAGACGGACTGATCGAATCTTCCGGAAACAAATTAATCGTCAAAGAAAAAGGACGTATGTTTGTTAGAAACGTCTGTATGGCATTTGACCTCAGGCTTATCAACAATAAACCCGAAACCAGAATTTTTTCAATGACGATCTAAAACATTTATTGAAGTGCTGAAACTTCTCAGTACCATTATTTGGTTTTGGAAGCGTATTTCTTCATGAATTTATCCAATTTAGGATTGATAACCGCTCTACAATAGCCTTGATTCTTATTGTTATTGTAATAATTTCTATGGTATTCTTCAGCTGGATAATAAGCACCTATAGCTGAAATTTCAGTAACAATTGGATCTGCATAAACTCCCTCTGCTGTTAATTGGGCTATGATGGTTTTTGCATCTGCCTCCTGTTCTTTATTGTGAAAAAAGATTGCGGATCTATATTGGGTACCCACGTCAGCTCCTTGACGGTTAAGCGTTGTTGGATCATGCGTATAGAAAAACACATCGAGTAATTCTCTATAAGAAATCACGGAAGGATCATAAGTTATCTGAATGACTTCAGCATGCCCCGTTGTTCCTGTACAAACTTCCTTATAAGATGGGTTTTTTACTTGACCACCGGTATAACCGGAAAGCACTGTTTCAACGCCTTTAAGTTGTTGAAATATGGCTTCAGTGCACCAAAAACATCCGTTTCCGAAGGTGGCAATCGCAAGGTTATCTTTCATAGATTTTGTGTTTTTTTGAGCGGATATTGAAATGGTTGAAAATAATATGATCAGGTATAGAAATGAATTATTTAATTTCATTGTTTTTGTTTTTTTTTACTATGACGTTTAAAATCTATCTTCATTACAGCATTAATGGATCAATTATTTTGAATCAGTTTATAGGGAAAAGCAATCAAACTTTCAGCGCCGTTCTTAGCTACACTGGCAACACCAAATAGATAGTTGTCGATCACCAAATTCTTTAAGGTATACTTATCCTGTTTACCAATGAATCGACTGAACTCCCATTGAGAAGAAGTCGTTTTTCTCCAATAAACTTTATATCCCTGCAGGCTCTTATCGTCGCTCATATCCCATTGTAATCTTGCTGAGGATTCTACTGCACCTCCAATACTGAGGTTTTTCGGTGCTTGTGGAGCAGAAGCTATAGAGGCGAGTGTTAAAGCATTAACTGCCGTCAATTTTGCGGCATAGTCAAAATCAACGCCCTCAATGACGTCTCCGTAACTGATCCCGTTTTCTTCTCTTATATCCTGATGTTGTCGATTGTAATTCTCATGGGTTTCCATAATTCGAACCCCTGTAAAACCGGCATCATTAAAAGGTCTGTGGTGACCTCCTCTTCCAAACCTGTCCAATCTGTAAATCATAATGGCATCTAGATTGGTCATATATTCATCAGTTATTTTATCGATATACCTTGCCAATTGTCTTGACGGCCCATCAACTTCACCACCATAAAACCTCATCGCCTGCCTTTCTTTTTCTGTCAAACTCATAGAAATGGCTTCAGAAAAAACTCTAAAGGTAGTATTGTCAATAACACCATCTATACCATGATAATTTCCGATCATATCATTATTAATGACACCAATAATGTCCCATCCTTCTTTTTTTGCTTTTTCGGCCAAATGTTTCCCCCCGAACAATCCTTGCTCTTCTCCCGATAATCCTACATATATAATCGATACCGGAAACTTATATTTTGACAGAACCCTGGCTGCTTCAATAGTTCCAGCCATTCCGGATGCATTATCATTAGCTCCTGGAGAGTCATCGGTAAAATTATTTGGGTCAGAAACCCTGGAATCAATATCTCCTGACATGATCACATATCTGTTCGGGTAAACAGCACCTCGCTGAATCGCCATCACATTGACGATATAAGTATCCTTGATTATTCTTCTTTCGTTCTTTGGTTCAAGCGTTGATTGATATTTAACCTCCAGACAACCTTTACAAGCTGCTGAAATTTGGTCGAACTCTCCTTTGATCCAGCGTCGGGCCGCTCCAATTCCCCTCGTTTCAGACACTGTATCAGATAAAGTATGACGTGTTCCAAAATCGACGAGTTTATTAATATCTTTTTCTATCCTTTCCGCAGAAGGAGCATCAGCAATCTCATATAATATAGCTGAAACCTCCGTTTGAGCAGCAGCTGTCATAGAGGTCACAATCAAAATGGATAATAAATAATTTTTCATATGTAGTTTTTTTATAATCTTTCTAACACTTTAATAACCTTTGATAGCATCTCATCCGTGAAATCCATGTGCGTGACAATTCTCAACTTACCTTCTCCCATAGAAATAAGCTTAATATGCTCCTTTTCCAAAGCTGTCAAAAATAACTGTTCATCACTAGAATTATGCAACTTGAAAATGATGATATTGGTCTCAATAGGTTCCACTTTCTCTATCCAATCACAGGCCAGAAGGGCCTTACCTAACAATTTCGCACGATGATGATCTTGCTGAAGCCTATCTATATTATGGTCAAGTGCATAAATTCCTGCAGCTGCAAGATACCCCACCTGCCGCATACCTCCTCCAAAAAGTTTTCGGATTCGAATGGCTTTTTGGATATTTTCTTCAGATGACAAAAGTAAAGATCCAATAGGGGCTCCCAAACCTTTTGACAAGCAAATTGAAATCGAATCAAATAATGCTCCATATTGTTTGGGTTCTTCATTTTTCGCCACCAGTGCATTGAACAAGCGCGCGCCATCAAGATGGTAAGACAGTCCTTGGGCAGCACATATCTTTTGGATTTTTTCCAATTCAGCGTAATCCCAGCAGGCCCCTCCACCTTTATTCGTCGTGTTTTCTACTACAACAAGACTGGAAAGTGGCAAATAGTACTGATTTGGATCATTGATGACCTCCTTGAGCTGTTCGGCCTTAAACATCCCTCTGTCTCCATCAATAAGCTTGCAGGAAACACCCGAATGAAAAGAGGCTCCTCCGCTTTCATAATTGTAAACATGTGACCATTTATCGCAGATCAATTGCTCTGCTGGTTGTGTATGCAATTTGATCGCTGTTTGATTTGCCATAGTTCCGGAAGGAAAGAACAGTGCAGCCTCCATACCAAAAAGCGATGAAATTTTATGTTGTAGTTCTTTAACGGTCGGATCATCATTAAAGACATCGTCTCCTACCTTTGCCTTCATCATAAAAGCCAGCATCTCAGGTGTTGGACGAGTAATGGTGTCACTTATCAGATTAATTTCTTCTTTGATCATAGTTAGTTTTGTTTGTATGTCAGTCTTTAAAGCGGCTTACCAATCGGCCGAGAAAATCAAAACTGCTTTCCAGATCAAATTTAAAAACATCATTTTCCTTTTTTTGTGCCAACTGATTGATGGCTATATCGGTTAACTGTAAGATTCTTGGATATCCCCCGGTAGTAGGACAATCTCTCATCAAAATGATTAATGTACCTGATGGAGTAAGCTGGACTGTTCCGGGAATTGTAGTGGAAGTGATGATTCCTGCATCCTTCAAAGGCAGGAACTTGTTTTTTAACTGATACCCCATTCTGTTGTTCATACCACCGATCTTAAACCGTCTTGAAAATAAGAGATCCCGATGTTTTTTTGTCAAGCGATTGAATTCAGGGCCTTTGGTCACATCCAGTTTTTCGGCGTCAAAATGAGAACTTTTCACCCTTATCTTAGAAGAGGTGACTTCAAGGCTAACATCATAGGAGGCGATTTTTAAACGATCACCTTTGTGAATCTTTTCCTGTGATGTAATTCCCTCATAATAAGAATAGCTTTTTAATTTATTTTCAGTAAGAAAGCCACCCTTGACTCCAAGGTAAGATCGCACACCACTTATATGCGAACCGAAACTTAAAACATCACTTGTTTTGACTTCATAAACATAGTTCATTTTGATGGGAGATCCATTGATTTCAGGAGACATATCGGCTCCGGTAACAACGATTAGTGAATGGTCTTCAAACAAAATTTTAGGTCCTATCATAGTCATTTCAAGCACCGGTAATTTCTCATCGTTATTAAGAAGCTTGTTGGCTAAAATAGCACTGTATTTGTCCATGGCACCTGATATAGGCACGCCAAAGGAACGATATCCTTTCCTCCCCAGATCCTGGATAGAAGAATGCATTCCTTCTGCTAATATCAAAATATTATTATCCATAAATCTCACTTTCTATTTTATAAACACCTGCCTCAACTTCTTTCTTAATGGCTGCATATTCTTTTTTGTCGATGGGTACAAATTTCACCTTATCTCCGGCTACAGCAAAACAAGGAGGAAATTCATCCACATTAAAAAAACGCAAAGGAGAATTTCCAAGAATATTCCAGCCTCCCGGACTTTCTTTTGGATAAATCCCGGTTTGACTGCCGGCTAAAGCGACGTCTCCCATACTGATCTTCATTCTGGGCTTATTTTTTCTAGGATGCTCCAACTCCTTTACCAATCCTCCCAAATAAAGGAAGCCTGGCAAGAAGCCTATAAAATAAACATCATATAAGGGTTTACTGTGAAGGGCAATTATTTTTTCCTTAGTTAGCTTCTTTGTTTTTGCCAGTAAACCAAGATCCAAACCAAACTCATCCTCATAACAAACCGGAATCTTCCATACTTTATTCGCGGTAAGTAGTTTTTGACCTTTCGAGGTATAAATTTCTTTAAGATCAGTCACTACATCAGAATATTTGATTCTGGCAGTATCAAAAAAAACAGTAAGAGAATTATAGGCGGGTACTGTTTCTAAAACATATTCGCCCATATCCAACTGAATCTTATGTCTAAAGAGGCTGATATTTTTTAAAATACCCTTATCTATCTTTTTTGGCCATTGGATTAAAACAGCAATACTTCCTAATGGTTTATATGTTAACTTATATAAATTCAATTGATTTGGTCTTTAAAATCATACAATAACTTTGCAATTTGTACCGCGTTTACATGATCCCCATGTACACAAATTGTATCTATTTGAGCTTTCCTTTTCAGCCCATTAATCGATCTTATGCTTTGATCATGAATTATTTTTTCAACTCTAAGCTGTATCTCCACAGGATCATCAATTACAGCGTCAGGCAATGATCTTGAAACCAGAGAAAAGTCGTCATTGTAATTCCTATCGGCAAAAACTTCAACACAAATGGACATCCCTCTTTGCCTTGCCATATTCTCAATAACTGAATTGAATGGAACATAAAGGAAGACCTTTTCGTCAAGTTCTCCCATCACATCAATAATCAATTCTGCCATATCATCAGATTTTGCAGCCATATTGTAAAGAGCACCATGTGGTTTAACATGATGAAGACTCATGCCAACTGACAATGCTATTTCTCTGAGGCTATATATTTGCTCCAACAATTGAGCTTTCAACAATTCTCTTTTCACTTCTATCTCTTTCCTACCAAAATTAACGCGATCTACAAAAGACGGATGTGCACCGATTTTTACTCCGTGCTCTTTAGCCATCATGACAGTATTTCTCATACTTCCCATATCTCCTGCATGCCCTCCACAGGCAATATTACAAGAACCAAGGTAGCCCATGATTGCATAATCATTACCAATACCTTCGCCCAAATCACAATTAATATCCATATCTAAACAGAATAAAACACTTTCCAAATACTCTTCGCCCCTAGAAAAATGGCAACGCCTAAGATAATAAATCCAAAAACATTTTGCGCATTGTTATTGACGTAACTTCCTAAAACGCTCCTTTTATTCATCACCCACAAAAGAAAACCAGTAATAACAGGCAATAGGATGCCATTGGTCACCTGAGCAAATTTAATAATCTCAATAGATTTAATATTCAGTGAAGAGAACAGAACTCCCAAAAAAAGAATGAACATCCATACCGACCTGACCTTTTTTGATTTCATACCGTCTTTCCATCCAAAAATACCTTTTGCAACATAAGCAGCAGCCAGAGGAGCAGTAATTGCAGAAGTAATTCCCGAGGCAAAAAGGCCCAGAGCCATAAAATATTTTGCTGAGGCTCCATATAGCGGCACTAAACCTTCAGCAAGGTCCACTGCATTTTGAATTTCATTGAGCCGTGACCCTGCAGCAGAAATAATGATCGCCATGGAAACTATCCCTCCTACTAAAATAGCAATGATCGTATCTTTTACCACAAACTTCAAGTCGGCCGGCTCTTTCCATTTTTCCTTAACAAGTGATGCATGTAAAAACAGGTTATAAGGCACAACTGTTGTCCCAATAAGCCCAACGATGGTCAATAATCCATTTTCAGGGATTGAAGGGATAAAAAGCCCCTTAAAAACTGCTCCAAGATCAGGTCTTGTTATAAAAGCCGTCACTAAGAAGGAAAAGCTCATCAATACGACAAGTGCGATTAGGCTTCTTTCCAAAACCTTATAACTACCACTGTACAATAAACCAAAAGCCACTCCTCCCAGAATAAGGCTCAATAGATTGATCTCCCAACCTAGAACCATCAATTTATTATTTGGAAAAATAGTCGACAGACCCAAAACCCCTCCACTTATATTCCCTGCTTCATAGGCTGCATTGCCGATGATAATGGCAAACAGTACCAAGATTATGGCTCCAGTCCTAAGAAGAGGTTGCTTTATTTCCTGACGTAAAACTTCTGATAATCCTTTTTGACTTATTAGTCCAAGTCGCGCAGACATTTCCTGTAAAACTATGGTAGCAGCTATTGACAACAGCATGGCCCACAACAAATGATATCCAAATTTTACTCCGGCAATACTGCAAAGGGTCACCGTGCCAGGTCCTATAAACGCAGCTGCAATCAACGTAGCAGGGCCAATTTGAGAAAACCATTTTTTCATCACAACTAAGAATTAGTCCATACCTATAGGAGAACCATCGGGTATCTTTGGTGAAACCTTAAGGTGATTTGTAGAAGGATTCTTTAAAAATTTACGAATTGTTTCTGACCAGTATGCATTCATATCATTCTCTGATCCTTTAGATTTACTATTATCCAAGTAACCGGTAATTTCCTTTAATTTCATAAACCCTATTGCTTTTACCTGCGGATAGACTTCCTCACTCATCAATAAATTAAAGATGTTATAAAGCAACTGCTCATTGATGACTTGTTGCAATTCGGCATCCTGAACAGACTTATGTGCTTTTTTAAACGAATGCTCAAAAAGGACGTCAAAAACTTCATTGAGGTCTAATTGCTTATCATTACTACTTTTGTTCACTATTAATCTCGAAACCCTTTCAGGATGAAGTATAAAAGAGAAGGTCAGGTCTGAGGCGGTAGCTGCTGCACCATAAGGGTCAAAAGCAACGCCCAGTTTACTTTTAAATGATTCTCTTGACCTGCCATAGCCCATTGCTCTTGGTGGAAAAAGATCCAGAACTTGAGCAGGTATTTTTAAAGTTTGCACATCCACTGTTTTCATTAAGGCCTTAAGCGCCTTTCTTTGCTCCATTGGGTCTATTTGTTTGACAACCAGTGGCGCATCCCCTTTAACTGCATAAGCATAATCCAATCCGCCAATCATTTTGCTGACAGCCTCTGTTTGATACCTGTGGTAAAAATACAAAGGGACAAAAACATCTTCGAGACTGGTATAGGCATCATCCTTCTTAATATTATCTAAAGAAAACCTGTCCATGGCAAATTTGCGGACTTCTAATACATTATCCAGCTCCTCTACAATATCACTTCCATTATCCCATAAATGAGCGTAGGCATGAGCTCCTCCCTGGGCCCTGGCATCACTATCAGAAATATACCTGAATCCTTTACTAAATGCGTCGTCTAAAATTCGCTGCAGTTGTTGCTCTTCATTCTCTGGAAATTCACCATAGGCATAAGTCACCGTAATTTTATCCCAGTCTCCAATACCTGTGGTATAAGCTTTCGAAAAGTCAAGGCTATCGCCTGCTATGCTAATCAATGGATGAGGATAGTCCATGACCGAACATCTATCCTGGGTGCTGGCTGCAAAATTATGAGCAAACCCGAGGGTATGCCCTACTTCATGAGCAGAAAGCTGTCTTATTCGGGCCAGGGCCATTTCCAAGGCAAACTGGTCATTTGATGTTTCATTTGCATAAGGAGCCTGCAGTGCCTGCGCTATCAAGAAATCTTGCCTGATCCTTAAGGAGCCCAGACTTACGTGCCCTTTGATAATCTCACCCGTTCTCGGATCCGAGATACTACTCCCATAGCTCCAGCCCCGGGTTGATCTGTGCACCCATTGGATCACATTATATCGCAAATCCAGAGGATCAGCATCCTCCGGTAAGATTTTAACTTGAAATGCATTTTGATACCCTGCAGCCTCAAAGGCCTGATTCCACCATGAAGCACCTTCCAGTAAAGCAGAGCGAACAGGTTCAGGAGTTCCCGGGTCCAAATAATAAATAATGGGTTCCTTGGCTTCACTAACAGCTGCATTTGGGTCCTTTTTTTCTAATCTGTGTTTATAAATGAATTTTTTTACGATAGGTTCATTCACCGGAGTGGCATAATCCATATAAGTCATTGGATATCCCCCTGATCGAGGATCAAAAACCCTTGGTTTAAAGCCTTCGTCGGGCAGTTCAACGAAAGAATGATGTTGATGTACAGAAACAGATGCTGCGTTAGGGCTAACGCTGTAGATCTCCCTCCCTTTTGCCTGACCCGTAAATGTCAATATAGCATCAAATTCTATATTCTTGGGAAAAGCCTTTGTTCTTTCCATATGCATGGCACTTCTACTTTTGTCAAGACCATAAGTCCCTTGATCTGCTTCCTTTAATCTCGCAGCTACACCATGGGCATCCCTAATCAAAAAATCAGTTATATCAATCAAAAAAACACCACCTTTTTCTTCCTGAATCTCAAATCCGTATAAGACAGATTTCGCAAAAGCCTCTTCTATAGAATTTCTTTCGTTTTCATTTTCTGTTATGGCACGGTATCGCTGATTCGGCTGAATAAGCAACAATTTATTCCCTGCCCGTTGAAAAACAACAACTACTCCATCTCCCAATTGGCCCCGATCCAAACCTATATCATTAGAACCCAACCCCTCAGACAGCGCATTCACGTATAAAAATTCTTTATTAACATGCTCCACTTCCAAATAAATTTTATCGGCTTCCATGTCGTAATGAAAATTAAACAGACCTTGATGTTGCGTCACATTCTTATGATCAGACAAAAATTGGGCATTTGAAGATTGAAAAAACACTAAAAGTACTAAGGGTAATAGAAGTTTGGTCATCATGATTAAATTTTTGCTAAGCGCATAAAAATAAGACGAAAATTTGAATTTTATTAAAATTCATAGTCTCATTTTTTAGTTTATTTTTGCCCCATGGTTACATCTGATCAAATAAAAGACATCATTCAACGCATAGATAACTTAAGAGATTATCTTAACATTGATAAGAAACTGATAGAGATCTCAAATGAAGAAGAGAAAGCTTCTAATCCGGATTTTTGGAACAATTCAAGGGAAGCAGAAAAGGTTATGAAAATTTTAAGGACCAAGAAGAAATGGGTTGATGACTATAAGCAAGTAAAATCGGATGCAGAAGATTTGAATATCTTTTATGATTTTTATAAAGAAGATGAGGCCTCAGATCAAGAAGTTACTGATCAATATACCAAAACAATCACTTTACTTGAATCTCTGGAATTTAAAAATATGCTTTCAGAGGAAGGAGACATCCTCAGTGCGGTTCTTCAAATCACAGCGGGAGCTGGAGGTACAGAAAGTTGTGACTGGGCCCAGATGCTGATGCGCATGTATATGATGTGGAGCGAAAAGCAGGGTTTTAAGATTAAAGAACTGAACTATCAGGAAGGTGATGTTGCAGGTATTAAAACGGTTACACTTGAGATTGATGGTGAGTACGCATTTGGTTATTTAAAAGGAGAAAATGGGGTTCACAGACTTGTCAGGATCTCACCTTTTGACAGTAATGCGAAAAGACATACCTCTTTTGCCTCGGTGTATGTTTACCCATTAGTTGACGATACCATAGAGATAGATATCAACCCAGCCGATATTACCTGGGACTTTGCACGATCAGGTGGCGCTGGTGGGCAGAATGTGAACAAAGTTGAAACCAAAGCGATACTTCGTCATAAACCTTCAGGCATCATGGTAGTTAACTCGGAAACCCGCTCTCAGCTTGAGAACCGGGAAAAAGCTATGCAGATGCTGAAATCGCAACTTTATGAAATAGAACTTCAAAAGCAACGCGAAAAACGTGACAGTATAGAAGCTGGTAAAATGAAGATCGATTTTGGCTCACAGATCCGGAATTATGTGATGCATCCTTACAAACTAGTGAAGGATGTGCGCACTCAGGAAGAAACCGGCAATGTGGATGCTGTCTTGAACGGTGAGATCGATAATTTTATCAAGGCCTTTTTAATGGAGAATTCTGACAAAACCAATTCTAAAAATGAACTTTAAGTATGGGAGCATCTACTATTGATACCGTTATTTTTGATCTTGGGGGTGTTTTGGTTGACTGGAATCCAGAATATTTATATACTAAAATCTTTGAAGGAGATACAGACAAAATGAAATGGTTTCTTAATACGGTTTGTACCACGGTCTGGAATATGGAACAGGATGCTGGAAGAAGCTTTGAAGAGGGCTCCAAATTATTGATACCGGTATATCCTGAATATGAAAAAGAGATCCATGCATTTTATGAGAGATGGGAGGAAATGCTAAAAGGTGAAATATACGATACAGTATTGATTTTAAATTTATTAAAAGAATTAAATAAAGTAAAGCTTTATGCTTTAACCAACTGGAGTGCTGAGACTTTTCCTATAGCAAAACAGCGTTTTAACTTCCTTAAACAGTTCGAAGGCATCGTCGTTTCTGGCGAAGAAAAGACCAGAAAACCCTTTGCAAAAATCTACGAAATAACCCTGAAAAGATATGGTCTTTCTCCCGAAAAGTGTCTCTTTATAGATGATAGTCTTGCCAATGTAATCGCTGCAAAATCATTGAATATCAATGCATTGCACTTCACAAATGCAGTCCAATTAAAATCGGACCTTATACAACTCGGACTTCTTTCCTAAACAGACACTTTCTAAACCGAGAATTCAAGATGATCATTGGTATGAAATTAACCTCATTTTAATGGGCAGCATATAACTTCAAAGAGCATCTGTATTTTGAGTTGAAAACAAACTAATGTTTTCTAAATTTGGGTACTAATTAACTAAAAAATGGTGGTTTTTATGCCATAGATATTACTTATAGTTGATATCTTAAAACCTATTTATCATATTGTTAAACTGTTTATATAAAGCTTTAATTAAAGTAAATAAATTTAACCCTTTTTAGTTCAGGTTAATTAAGTTTACGCAGATAAAAGGTTGTAAATTCAGCTTTCATTGCTCAATATTTGGTACTGAAACCTCCAAAGAAAAACAGCTATGTTAATAATATGAACCATGCCATTAGTCGATAAGTTTTATCCTTCTGTCTACATATATTCTCTTGCTTGATTTAAATTTTTATTTTAGCCTTATCAATTCCAATTCTTAAAAACTCGTATATGCCTTTACTAATTGTTCTGTTAGGAATCATATTATTATTCTTACTGATCGCAGTATTTAAACTAAACGCCTTTCTCTCATTTATTATCGTTTGCCTTCTTGTTGGAATTCTTCAAGGAATGGAACTTAACAGCGTCATACAGTCCATCCAAACAGGTATTGGTAATACCCTTGGCTTTCTGGTATTGATACTAGGCCTGGGAGCCATGCTGGGCAAATTGGTTGCCGACAGCGGCGCAGCACAGCGTATCACTACTAAACTAGTGGATAGTTTTGGCATAAAATATATTCAATGGGCAGTGGTTCTTGCAGGTTTTATCGTAGGTATCCCAATGTTCTACACCGTAGGCTTTGTTATTCTGATCCCTTTGGTTTTTACGGTAGCGGCAGCCACTAACCTTCCTCTGATCTATGTCGGTCTCCCGATGCTGACCTCATTATCGGTAACACACGGCTTCTTGCCACCTCATCCGGCACCAACCGCTATCGCAGGAATGTTTGAAGCCAGCATAGGAAAAACCATGTTATATGGCATCATCATAGCGATACCTGCCATCGTTCTAGCAGGTCCGCTATTTTCAAGGACCATCAAGAACGTCGTAGCCACTCCCCTTCCCGAATTCTACAACCCCGTAATCCTTAAGGATGAGGAAATGCCAAAAATGGGAGTCAGTGTTTTCACTGCCCTGCTACCAGTGATCCTTATCGGACTATCCACTTTATTGGACTATATTTTACCTATCGGCTTCCCACTGAGAAACCTGATTCTTTTTATTGGAAACCCTGTAATGGCTATGTTACTATCAGTATTAGTGGCCATTTACACCCTTGGACTATCAAGAGGAAGGAAAATGACAGAGGTAATGACTTCTGTAGCCACCTCAGTTTCAAGTATTACCATGGTTCTTTTAATTATTGCCGGAGCAGGTGGTCTTAAACAGATCCTTGTTGACAGCGGTGTAAGTGATTATTTAGGCGATTTACTAAGAGATTCCAGCATTTCACCATTAGTATTGGGCTGGTTGATCGCTACCATCCTCAGGGTGTGCATTGGCTCAGCTACCGTGGCAGGGCTCACAGCTGCAGGAATCGTTTTACCTTTGGTTTCAGGAACAGGCGTAAAACCAGAGCTTATGGTACTTGCCATAGGATCAGGAAGCCTGATGCTTTCTCATGTAAATGATGGAGGATTCTGGCTGTTTAAAGAATATTTTAATTTATCCGTTAAGGAAACACTTCGTACCTGGACAGTCATGGAAACCATGGTAGGTGTCATTGGCATTACAGGTGTACTTATTTTAAACCTCTTTATTTAAAATCAACAACTCATGAGCAAATTAGTATCTGAACGAATTAAAGAACTCAATTTACAATTCCCGCCAGCCCCTAAACCTGCCGGCTTATACCGCCCTATACTGGTCATTGACAAGTTTTTATATGTATCAGGTCAGGCACCGGTTAATTTTGACGGTTCCCTGATGCAAGGCCGTGTTGGAGACAATCTAAACCAGGAAGAAGGGTATAAAGCTGCAAGGCAAGTTGGTCTGACCATGCTTTCCACTATCCTGACACATTTTGGGGATATCGATAAAGTGAAAAGGATCGTAAAAGTATTTGGTATGGTGAATTGCACTCCAGATTTTCAACGCCAACCCCTTGTCATGAATGGCTTTAGTGAATTAATGGCCGAAGTATTTGGAAAGGAATACGGTATTGGAGCCCGAAGCGCCGTTGGTATGATGTTGCCGGATGGAATTCCAGTCGAAGTAGAAGCCATGTTCGAACTATACTAATTTACTATGGGGGATTATCATTGGTATCAATTGTCTGACAGCAGCAAGGTTTCAAGCCCTGCACTGCTTGTTTACCCGGAAAGGGTGCAATACAATGCGGAGTTAATGGTACGTATGGCAAAAGACCCAAGCAGACTCAGACCCCATATCAAAACCCATAAAATGGCCGAAATTATCCAATTGCAGCTTCAATTAGGCATTCAAAAGTTCAAGTGTGCTACATTGGCTGAGGCGGAACTTTTAGCCGAAACAGCGGCTCCTGATGTACTGTTGGCCATGCAACCCGTTTCGATCCATCTTAAGAACTTCATTCACTTGATCGAAAACTATCCAAATACCAAGTTTTCAACCCTTATCGATAATCAACAAACGCTGGTTGTATTTAAGGAAACTGCCCTTGACAACAACTTGGTCATAGATGTTTGGCTTGACATCAACAACGGCATGGACAGAACCGGTATAAAACCTGGTAAAAAGGCGGAAGATCTTTATAAAATGGCTTATAAAGAACCGCTACTTAATTTAAAAGGTTTACACGTATATGATGGACATATTCACACCGCTGATCCTCTGGAAAGAGCCATTGAATGTGATAACGATTATAAATCTGTGCACGAATTAAAAACAACACTCGAAATGCAAGGCTATCCCGTGCCAACGATCATTGCAGGTGGCACGCCCACCTTCCCTATCCATAAGAAAAGAAAAGATGTGGAATTAAGTCCGGGAACTCCATTGTTATGGGATGAAGGGTATGGAAGTAACTATAAGGACCTGAAATTTCTCCCAGCAGCCACCTTACTCACAAGAATCATCAGTAAACCAGGGAAAAACTTGTTATGCTTTGATCTTGGACATAAATCTGTAGCTTCTGAAATGAAGCTTCCGAGAGTCAAATTTTTAGGAAATCACGACTTTAAACAAGTCTCACACAGTGAGGAACATTTGGTTGTAAAATGTAAAACAAGCGATTCTTATTCTATTGGTGATAGTTGCTATGCCTTGCCGATACACATTTGCCCAACAGTAGCAAAATACCCCAAAGTGCTTACCGTCGAAAATCAAAAAATAACAGGATTCTGGAAGGTCGCAGCACGAGATCATTAATTAAATTAACACTAAAGTTACTATAATGAAAAATATTGTATTACAAGTATTTATACTCGTTTTTATTTTAGGTTGCACTAAAGAAACCTCCTCTGTGAAGGCTCCTGAAAATTCAATAAAAAATTCTATTGAAGGCTCTTGGAAACTCATCTATGCTGACATTAAAGAAAACGATTCTATACAAATAAAAGACCTCGGTAAAACTGATTTTATCAAGATCATCAACGCTAGCCACTTTGCTTTTTTTAATCAGGAAAAAGAAACAAGTGAAAACTTTATGGCAGGTGGCGGCACCTATACTTTTAATGGATCAGACTATTCAGAAACCCTTAATTTTATAAATGCCCCTGATTACAGAGGGCATGTATTTCCGTTTAAGGTGGAGATCAAGGGAGATACACTGATCCAGCAAGGCCATGAAAAAATTGAAGCTGCAGGTCTTGACCGCTATATCCTTGAAAAATATATTAGAATTAACAAAAAAAAATAGCCCATGTTTATCTTTGATGCCCATCTTGATCTATCCATGAATGCTTTGGAATGGAACAGGGACCTTCGCTGGACGGTTCAGGAAATAAGGAAAAGTGAAAAAGGAATGAACGATAAACCTGATCGTGAAAAAAATACGGTGTCTTTTGATGCCATGCGAAAAGGCAATATTGGCTTATGTGTTGCCACACAGATCGCCCGATATGTAAAAAAGGACAGCCCGCTTCCCGGCTGGCATTCGCCTGAGCAGGCCTGGGCACAAACTCAGGGGCAATTAGCCTGGTACAAAGAAATGGAAAGAGAAGGGCATTTGAAATCAATTTGTAATAGTGCAGACCTCAAGCAACATCTGGAGTTGTGGAAAGAACCAAAAGCAGAAAGTCCTATTGGATATATTTTAAGTTTAGAAGGAGCTGATTCAATTGTAACACTTGATCACCTGGAACATGCATGGGATCAAGGTTTGAGAGCTATA
Source organism: uncultured Flavobacteriaceae bacterium (assembly GCA_964586115.1). GTDB lineage: Bacteria > Bacteroidota > Bacteroidia > Flavobacteriales > Flavobacteriaceae > Lutimonas. The sequence continues at coordinate 29,128 of CAZPHF010000018.1, forward strand.
GGACCTGCACATTACGGCCCTGGGACCTATGCCCATGGTACAGATTCTGTTGGAGGTATAGGTTATAAGGGAAAAGAGCTATTAAAAAAAATTGCTTCATTAGGACTTATTCTTGATGCCACACATCTTTGTGACCAAAGTTTTTGGGAAACCATGAAGGTATACGATGGGCCTGTCTGGGCCAGTCATAACAATTGCAGAAAGTTTGTCAACCACAATCGTCAATTTGCTGATGAGCAGATAGAAGAACTGATCGGGAGAAAAGCTGTCATCGGAATTGCTCTGGACGCCTGGATGATGGTCCCGAATTGGGTGAGAGGCATTTCAACACCAGAATCTTTGGGAGTTAGTCTTGACCTTATGGTGAATAATATTGACCATATATGTCAACTTGCTGGAAATGCAGAACATGTAGGTATTGGTACTGATCTTGACGGAGCCTTTGGTAAAGAGCAAAGCCCATATGATCTAGATACAATTGCCGACCTTCAAAGCATTCCGGACAAATTGAAGAAAAAAGGATACTCAGAAAGTGACATTGAAAACATTATGAGTAAAAATTTTATTTCATTTTTAAACAGGACATGGAAGTAAGCAGCTTCGACAACACTAAAAGGGGCTGTCAACCTTGTTTTGAGGTCAATGCATCCGTATAAAAGGAAACTAATTTTTAGTAAAATACTTATTAGATAAACAAGAATTATATACATTTGAATCAAAATTTGTTTCAATCAACTAAATAATTATAAAATTTAACAAGACATGAAAAGAGTTGTATTTGTTTTGACCTTTGTTCTCACACTTTTTGCTACAGGTTGCGAAAAAGAGAATCGTGTTGAAAAATCTAAATTCATTATGAAAAATAATGTTTTATTACTTGATGGTAATAAGTTTACAGGCATTGCTTTTGAAAATTATAACGATGGTGCCTTGAAAAGTGAATGGACCACCCTGAATGGTATCGAGCATGGTCCCAGTACCATATACTATGCAAATGGTCAGGTTGATGAAAAGATCATGTGGAAAGATGGTGAAAAAGACGGTCCTTATGAAAAATACTATGATGATGGCCAGCTTGAAGTAAAAGCGCAATACTCTTTTAACGAAAAAGATGGTTTATTTGAGACCTATTACAAAAGTGGCAAACCATGGAGAAAAGGCTACTATGAGAATGGCGAGCTTGAAGGTACCGTTGAGGAATATTATGAGAGTGGAAAACTAAAAACTTCCATGACATGGAATAATGACAAAAAAGAAGGGCCATTTGAAGAATTTTATGAAAATGGACAACTTAAAACCTCCGGTTATTTCAAAAATGACCAAAAAGACGGAACTTTTGAAACTTATTCTGAAGGTGGTGAGCTGATGGAGAAAGTTAATTTTGACAGAGGAAGTCCGGTTTAGGTGTGTTTTCGATCAAATTAAAGCTGATTTGAGCGTATTTCAGACTTTATCTATTAAATACTATAAATAAAAATTAAAGTAACTTACAAACACTCTGTCAGCATATGACAGAGTGTTTGTATTTTTTAGGTCATCCCAGGTCTTATTGAACCTTTTGTATTGCGCTTTATCAGGCTATGCTTATTCTTGGCTTATGTTTCTTTTTAGGGAAGGTCTCACATACTTGTGAACTTATTTACTTTATGTTTCATCAACCAATACTCAAAGATAACTTTCATTTTCGAAATAAACCACGACATGTGATGTCATGATTTTCAATAAAACGCTGAAGAGTTGAGTAATCTCCTGAAGCCATTGTTAGAGATATTTATCTAATGACACCGGGCCTTCCAAAATAGTTTTTACTATTCCTTTACCAGATGTATCTTTAGAATCATGATGCCATTTGACCAATGAAATCCTAAAATCCTGTATTTCAATCCCTATTATAGAATTGGGATGTACACAGCTGCCATCATTAAATAAAGGAATGTCACCCGGATCAGGAAAACGAGGACGATGCGTATGCCCGCAAATGATCATTTGTTGGTTATTGTTAACGATCCACTGGTTCAACTTTCTTTCGACTTTAACCAAACCTTTAAAGTTTTTTGCAGGACTTGTCGGATCGCTAATACCAAACCATTTTTGCATATACTTCCAGAAATATCGTACAAAAAACCTGTTGAATTTCCAGTGTCGATAGTTCATGAAATCTGCCTGATGTCCGTGTATGGCAAAAATTGACCTGTTCGTATTTTCAAACTCCAGCAACAATCCTTCATAGTATTCCAGATCAAAAAACGCCTCTTTATCAACGATGTTTTTAGGTTTAAAAAAGTTATGCAGCATCTTTTCGACCGTGATTGGATCCCTAAATTCCATATCATGGTTTCCCCATAAAAGATACAATCGTTTTTGCCTATGGAATTTTTCCAGCAGATCAAATATCGGTTTATAGGACTCGAAAATAGGTTTGAAGGATTTATTTTCCCAGAGTTCTATACCGTCCCCTAATTCTATATAAGTAAAACCATCTTCAAAATAAGTGTTCATTGCATGGGTATAGATTTTCATATTATTTCGAAAATCATCCGCATAGCTATTATCACCCTTATGAAGATCACTAAAAAAAATCAGTTTTGCCTCTTTTGAAAATGACACTCTTTTAGCCTTTTCAAAGGCCTTATTTAAAATTAAATTGACCATAGATGAAATAATTCATTAATGTAATACATTTTACCTAAACTTCTTCGGCTGTAAAACTCTTCCTGTAAAGGAGATTGAACCTTTGACACCTTCTTTAAAAAAGAAACATTATTATTTTTCTTATATTTACGGAACTAGCTTACCAATAATAGATTAATTTCTCATTAGAATAACAAAACCGCTATCATTTAAATCGTATCAATAGCACTAACCATGAAAAATATCAAAAAGAATGATCTTAAACAGGAAGTATTTGACTTATACGATGACTATGCACATAACAAAATTCAAAGACGGGAATTTGTAAAAAAATTATCTACTTATGCTGTTGGCGGCTTAACTGTTTCGTCTCTGATGAGCTTTATGATGCCAGACTATATCAATTCTATGCAAGTTCAACCCAATGACCCTAGACTGGAATCGGACTATATAAATTATGATTCGACCAAAGGTGGTGGGAGTATCAAAGCTTTATTATCGAAACCAGCCAAAGCCAAAGGAAAATTAGGAGGCATTGTAGTAGTTCATGAAAACAGAGGTCTTAATCCTTATATCGAAGACACAGCGAGAATGGCTGCTGTGGAAGGATTTATTACCATTGCACCAGACGCCTTAAGCCCGCTTGGAGGTTATCCAGGAAATGATGATGAGGGAAGAGAAATGCAAAGAAAACGTGACAGGAATGAGATGTTGGAAGATTTTATGGCTGCCTATAAATACTTGAAAGCACATCCTGATTGTAATGGAAAGATTGGGGTTGTCGGTTTCTGTTTCGGGGGATGGATTTCAAATATGATGGCGGTTAATTTACCAGCCTTAGCTGCCGCTGTACCTTTTTACGGAGGCCAACCTAAAGAAAACATCGATCAAATCAATGCACCGCTAATGCTTCAATATGCAGGTTTAGACAAAAGGGTAAATGAAGGCTGGCCGGCTTATGAAATGGCGTTAAAAGCCGCAAAAAAAGACTATGTTGCTTATAACTACCCCGATGTAAATCATGGGTTTCACAACAATACAACCCCAAGATATAATAAAGAGGCTGCTGAGTTGGCCTGGCAGCGAACCATAGAGTTTTTTAAGGAAAAACTTTCTTAAGAACTAAGTACTATTCATATAGAATATTGATATTCATTTAGTTATTGAATACTATTTTATGATGCATATGTTTAAAAACACTATCAATATTTTTAATGTTTTGTGAAATTATCCATATCTTTCAGGATATAAGCGCATAGAATTATGCATTCGAAATGACGTGGTTTTCAAATGATTCCACTGTTAAAACGCATTAGAATAAGCAGTAAAATCCAATTTTCAAATGTCATCAAGAGAAATTGAAGTTATCTTAAGTCGGCAATTAGCCGATTCTTTATCTACGCCCGTATTCATAGTGGACCCGGTTGGCAATCTTATTTACTATAATGAGCCGGCCGAAGATCTGCTGGGATTGAGATATGAAGAAACCGGAACCATGCCGGTGTCTGAGTGGTCATCCATTTTTACGCCTGTAGATGATGATGGTAATGTTGTACCCCCTGAAGAATTACCCCTGGTGCAAACTTTAACAATGCGCACACCTGCACATGGTGATTTTTGGATCAAGAGCCTGGTTGGTAAAAATCATAAAATTTCTGTTACATCCTTCCCTATTATAGGACGACCAAACAGATTTTTAGGAGCGATTGCAATCTTTTGGAAAATACTGGAAAAATGAAAATTACTATATGGGGTTGCCGCGGATCAATGCCTACTCCGGGGATTGAAAAGAACAAATACGGTGGAAACACCTCCTGCGTTCAGATAGAAAATGGTAACAGCTGTTTAATATTTGATGGAGGGTCTGGTATTCAAGAATTAGGAATAACGTTGCATCCTGATATTAGGGAAGTTAATATTCTGCTTACACATCTTCATATTGATCACATTATGGGCTTAGGTTATTTTCAACCTTTTTACAATCCAAATTGTACCATAAATATTTGGGGACCTTCAGGATCATCTGAAACTTTAATCAATCGATTGAGAAGGTATTTTTCACCACCATTTTTCCCGGTACGGTTCAAAGAACTTTCGGCTAAAATAAATATTTACGAAATTGACAACTCTACTTTTAACATAGATGATTTTACGATAACATCAGAGTACCTGTGCCATCCGGGAGCTACTGTTGGCTACAGATGTGAGTTAGGTGGATCTGTTGTATCCTTTATGCCAGATCACGAGCCTTCTTTGGGATCGAGCGATTTCCCTAATTTAACTGAATGGTGCAGTGGTTATAATATTGCCAAAGAGGCTGATCTGCTATTTCATGATGGTCAATACAGCACTGAAGAATATGAACGTCGTGTTGGATGGGGTCACTGTTCGGTAAGTGATGCTATCGATTTTGCGACCTTGTCAAAGGTCAAAAAAATGGTACTATTTCATCATGATCCGGCCCATACAGATATACAGCTCGAACGAATGGTAGATAAAAGCATTCAAAACAAAAATATTGGCTTTGATCTCAGTATAGGGAAGGAAAATGATGTTTTTCATCTTCAATAGCCTTAGTAAAAAAATTAAAAACGTTCTATAGAATTAGCGTCAAATGGCGCTTATTTGTTCCAATGTGTTATGGGCATATAATTTTTCTCCAAATATTCTATATACCGCTGTTCTTTTCGGTACGGATCAACCTCTCTACGGCTATTAATTGCATTTTTATTGTCATCTGCCTTGTCCATATAAAAATACATGGAATCCCTATTTTTAAGAATTGCAAAAACATATGCTTTATCACGAGCACCAATAAAACCATTTCCATTTAATAATTCCCGCACCTCTTCTTCATTTCCCTTTTGAGCTAATGAAAATACTCTATAATTATCATATAAGTTATTCAAAAGCGGATCCTTTAATACTTCCAGAGCTCTATCATACTCTTGCTTATGATAATAGTAATATACTAACATGCTTAATTCACCGCTCGAACTCTGGCTACTTCTATAATTCTTAGAGTCCATCAACTTTTTTGCATCATCAAATCTGTTGCCCTCAATTAATGCTGTAGCATATTCCAAAGCAATAGCAGATTCTGTACTATCTAATTCGTAGGCCCTTTGAGCATATTTTATATAATTCTCGTCGTCATTCATTACTCCATCATATACACTTCCCAATAATCGATACATCTCGGCGTTATTAGGCTGTTTTTCAATTTCATTTTCATAAAAAGCAATAGCCTGAGTCCAATCCTTCTTTTCTTTCACTAGTTTTTCAGCTTTACCTATTAGTATAGCGTTGCTCAAATAACTCTTATTATACTCGGAAAACAAAGAAATTTTTTCTTTAAAAAACTGTTCAGCTTCCTCAACCTTCGCAATTTCCAGTAGGCCTGCAACTTTATGTTCACTAATTATCGCTGAAAAAGGATCTAATTCAACGGCCCTATTGATATGATACATTGCCTTGTCAAAGTCTTTATGTTCCCCATAAAAATAATTCACAGACATTATATCATTTGCGTAAGCACTATTAGGCAATAAAACCAGTCCTTTTTCAAAATTTAGTCTGGCTGCTTCTTCTTTATTTTCAAAAAGATTTAAAATCCCATTTGATAAATGAACGTAACCTGATTCAGGGTTTATCTCCGAAGCCTTATCAACCAAAATTTTAATCTCTTCAAAGTTTTCATCCTGATTATCCACATCAAGATAGCCATTAAAGAGATAAGACCAAGCCAGTTCTATATGAGCTTCCAAGAAGTCAGGATCAATCGCTATGGCTTGTCGATATAACTCAACCCCGCGTTTAAAATCTTCTTTTGTACCTCGGTCTGAAAAACTACGTGCCTTTAAAAATAATTCATAAGCCTGCATATTCTTAGTTGGAATCTCGGCTATTTGACTATTTTCATAGGGGTCAATGGCTATTTCCAATTGCTGTACTATTTTCAATGACACCTTTTTCTGAATGTCAAATACTTCTTTAAACGAATCATTAAAATTATCGGCCCAGAGATGTTTATCATTTGCATCGATCAATTGCGCTGTAATGACAATTTTATCTTCGTGCTTTCTAACGCTACCCTCTAAAATATAAGAAACACCAAGCGCCTTGGCAATTTCAGGTATTGAAGGTCTGTTTTCTTTATATTGCATCACCGAGGACCTTGAGATCACTTTAAGTTCCTTGATTTTTGATAACCTAGTCAGGATATCTTCAGTCATACCATCACAAAACCACTCCGTATCACCTTCTGAACTCAAATCATCAAATGGTAAAACCGCAATTGAATTGTCGAAACTATCAGCTATTGCAGGCTCATCACCTCCGTATTTATTATAGGCAAACTGACCTATAATAATAAAGGCGAGCACCCCAATTAGCAAATTACTTGTGAAGGGTTTTTTCTTTGACAAAGGATATGGGTTTTCTTCAGAAGCTGGTGAATTTGTTCTAATCATGCCCTGAGGAGATAACTCAAATGCCCAAGCTAAGATCAAAGCAATTGGAAATCCAATAACCAGAAGAACAAAAACTATTTTTGTAACCCAGTCTGGAGCTTGAAAGGTTTCAGCTGCCAAAGCAACAATTTGTGCCAAAAACCATGATGTAATGGCATAGGTAAGCGCAACCTTATAGACATTACGCCTTTTTAACTCAGAAAAGAACTTATTAAGATCCATCTGTTAAATATAGCGATAAAATCTAATTAATTTAAAAATCCTGATATTCAGTCGATTAAAACGAGTTCAAAATTAGCTTAGCGTCATCCTAACCACCCCTCTCTGTCCAAACTTCTATATTGAATGGCTTCAGCTATGTGTTCGGGTAAAATAGCATCGCTTAAGGCAAGGTCCGCAATGGTTCTGGAGACTTTTAGTATCCTATCATAAGCTCTTGCAGATAAATTGAAGTGCTGCATTGCATGTTTTAATAATTCCTGAGAGGTTTTATCAATTTTGCAATAGTTACGAATTTGTTTGACGTTCATTTGGGCATTATAATGAATGTCACTTCTTGAGCTATACCTATCCGATTGCAACTTTCTTGCGGCCATAACTCTTTCTCTGATCTGTTTACTTTTTTCGCCAGATCGTTTTTCCGAAAGCTTTTCGAATGGAACCGGCTGTAATTCTATATGTAAATCTATACGATCCAGCAAAGGACCGGATATCTTACTCAAATATCGTTGGGCCTCCATAACCGTAGTACTCGATACTTGCCCTTGGTCTATAAAAAACCCTCCGGGGCTGGGATTCATACTGGCCACCAGCATAAAACTACTGGGATAAGTAATCGTAAAACGAGCTCTGGATATGGTGACCTCCCTGTCTTCAAGAGGCTGGCGCATGACTTCCAGAACACTACGTTTGAATTCAGGCAATTCATCCAAAAACAGCACGCCATTATGAGAAAGTGAAATTTCCCCGGGCTGGGGATAGGTCCCCCCGCCAACCAAAGCAACATCACTAATTGTATGATGGGGCGATCTAAAGGGTCTTTTATGCATTAATCCTTTGCTCCCATTTAATTGACCCACCACAGAATGAATTTTAGTAGTTTCCAATGCTTCTGCCAAAGACATGGGTGGCAAAATAGTGGGCAATCTTTTGGCAAGCATGGTTTTACCCGACCCAGGAGGTCCTATAAGAATGATGTTATGACCCCCAGCCGCTGCGATCTCCATGCATCGCTTGATCGTTTCTTGCCCTTTTACATCGGCAAAATCCAGGTCATCCTGTTCATAAGAATCGAAGAACTCCTGTTGTATATCGAAAGCTAAAGGTTCCAAAATTACCTCACCTCTAATAAATTCAACAACTTCTGTAATATTGTTTACATCGTACACCTCAAGCCCTTCTACTACGGCTGCTTCCTCTCCATTTTCTTTTGGCAGAATAAAGCCTTTGAATCCATCCTTTTTTGCTTGAATAGCAATCGGCAGTACTCCTTTTATCGGGTTTAAACTTCCATCTAATGATAATTCCCCCATGATCAAGTAATCCTTAAGCCGTTCGGGTTCAATTTGACCAGATGCTGCTAGGATACCCAGCGCTATGGTAAGATCATAGGCTGATCCTTCCTTTCTAAGGTCAGCGGGGGCCATGTTGATGGTAATTTTTTTTCCTGGAAATTTGAAGCCTGAATTCTTTAAGGCTCCGGAAATCCTGTAACTGCTTTCTTTAATGGCACTATCAGGTAAACCGACCAAATGATATGCAATTCCCTTGTCTATATTGACCTCTACTGTAATACTGGTAGCCTCTACGCCAATAACTGCACTTCCATAAACCTTAACAAGCATTGATGTAACTATTTACTATAAGTGATTTTAATGCTTAAAGTAAACATGTATGACAATATTCAGGGGCTGACTTGGAGTCAGCCCCTGAATATTTTTATAATGTTCCTCGTTTGGCCTGTTCTCTTTCAATACTTTCAAAAAGTGCTTTAAAGTTACCCGCACCAAACCCTCGAGCTCCCATTCTTTGTATGATTTCAAAGAACAAAGTTGGTCTATCTTCTACTGGTTTTGTAAAAATCTGTAATAAATAACCTTCTTCATCTGCATCAATCATGATACCTAAGTTTTTTAAAGTTTCAATATCCTCTCTTAACTTATGGCTAAATTCTTCCAATCTACCGGGAACCGCTCTATAATATTCTTCCGGAGGCGTACTTAAAAACTCTATTCCTCGAGCTCTTAATTTAGAAACTGTAG
>CAZPHF010000019.1:0-37390 GCA_964586115.1 uncultured Flavobacteriaceae bacterium
CTCCTGCATAATTATTAAATTTAATTTTCAAAAATAACAATTTGAGAGCAACTTCAGCGTTTATATAATGAAAAACTTAATTTGATCATATTATAAGTTGAACATGAAATCCTTCTTTACAACCCTTCTCCTCCTGCTTTTGGCTGAATTTAGCTATGGGCAGTATACAGAGGTGATTAATTCCCGTCGTCCGGGATTCTCAGGTACTCCCTATAGTGTGGGAACCAAAGTATATCAGGTAGAAGCTGGTCTTTTTTATAAGAAGGTTGGCAATTACCTTTATTATGACCCCATCCTAGAAGAAAGCTTTTCTTATGCTGCTAGTAGTTTTGGGTCGGATATTACATTTAGAACCGGGCAGTTTTTTGAGCAATTGGAATTTAGCCTTGATATGGCTATTGTGAGTGAGAGCAGGGACTTTACCCGGCCAGCCATATATAGCGAGTCAGCATTTGGTTTTAGCAAACTTACCATTGGAGCGAAGTATCTTGTGTATAAACCTGAATATGCAGACAAATCAAAAGAGATCAGAAGCTGGAAGGCGAGACATAGTTTTGATAAAAAAAGATTGATCCCTGCAGTTGGGGTTTATGCAGGTCTAAACACAAATTTACTTACAGAACTTTATAAGAACCCAGAAGGGATTAGTCCTCGGTTTGGTATTTATACACAAAATGATTTATCAAATAGATTGATCGTTCTCTTCAATTTAATTGCTGATAAAGCCTTTACTGAAGATGCTGAAAACTCATATATTATAACGGTTACCTACACCTTACACCAAAACTGGTCAATTTTTGGAGAGAATCAAGGATTTTTTTATAACAAGGAAGGAAGGCCGAACGATTTTCAGTTTGGTGCCGGTGGTGCCTATTTGATCAATCCTAACATGCAGGCAGACCTTTCTGCCAGAATGATCCTGGATGAAAGAGGCGATAACACCTATTTGATTGGTGGCGGACTCTCCTGGAGGCTCGATAATCACAAGGATAAAGTAATCGTTGGCAAGGTTGATAACAATGAAAATATCATGCCACAAGAAAAGAAAAGTTTCTTTAATACCATAACTTTCGGACTGTTTGCCGGTAACAAAGCATCAAAAAACGGTAAAATGAGGGATGTCAAAACTTCAAAGGTAAAAACCAGAGATATTAATGCTCCTGTGAACAAAAAAGCCCAGAAAGCAAGGAAAAAACAAAATCAAAGATTAGTCAAGGAACAGAAGCAAAAAGAAAAAGCTGAAAAAAAATACAATAAAAAATCAGAAAACGACTAGTTTTGTCGAATGATAAAAATCCAGGAGATTTCGACAAAAAAGGAACTCAAACAATTCGTGAAATTTCCCTTTTCATTATATAAAGGAAATAAATACTGGGTCCCACCTATTATTAACGAAGAAGTAGGCAGTTTTGACAAACTCAAAAATCCTGTTTTCGAACATGCTGATGCCAGATTTTTTTTAGCCCTAAACAAAGGCAAAGTAGTTGGAAGGGTCGCGGCCATAGTGAACAATCTAGAAATAGAAGTTCAAAAAGTACGCAGAATGAGATTTGGCTGGATCGATTTTATCGATGATCTCGAAGTTAGCAAAGCGCTGTTGGATAAGGTTCAGGAAATTGGTTTAGATAAGAAACTAGATTTTATGGAAGGCCCCCTGGGCTTTTCTAATTTGGACAAAGTTGGGGTACTAACGGAAGGCTTTGATTCAATAAGCACCATGATCACCTGGTATAATTATCCTTACTATGCCGAACATTTTAAAAAATTAGGATTGGAACCGGCCCAAAAATTTGTCGAATCCAATTTTTATTTTAAAAATGTAGATATCGAAAAATATCAGAGATATGCAGGCGTGATCAAAGAACGTTATGAGCTTAGGGCCATTAATTTTAAGACAACTAAAGAAGTGATGCCTTACGCAGAAGACATGTTTGATCTTTTTAATGCCACCTATGCCAAATTATCTTCCTTTGTTCCTGTGAGTGATAAACAAAAGACCTATTTAAAAAAGAAATTTGTCAATTTTATCAATCCTGAATACATAAAATTTATTGTTGACAAAGAGGATAAACTCGTCACATTTTCCATTACCATGCCTTCTTTTGCTGAAGCACTTCAAAAAGCAAATGGTAAGTTATTTCCCACTGGCTTTATACATCTGTTACGGGCTAAAAAATATTCCAAATCTTCAGTTTTTTTCCTCATTGGGATCCTTCCTGAATACCAAAGAAAAGGGGTGACCGCTATTGTTTTTGATGAGTTTTTTAAAACTTACACTGAAAAAGGAGTTGAAAAACTGATCATCACGCCCGAACTGGAAGATAATAAGGACATTCAACTCATCTGGAAAAATTTCAAACCAGAAGTGTATAAAAGAAGGTGTACAATGAGAAAAGATCTCAGTTAAGATTGATCACTTCATAAATAGTGCTTAGAATTAATTACTTTTAACCACGCACTTTAAAAAATCATGCAACTTTTTTACAACAAGGATATCAATACATCGTCAGACCAACTTTCCTTTAACAAGGAAGAAAGCAGACATATCGTAAGGGTATTGAGAAAAGTAAATGGTGATACACTCAACATCACTGACGGCAAGGGCAAATTGTTTTCCGCCGAAATTACACAAGCCATTGATAAAAAATGTATTGCCCATGTCAATAATTGGGAAGAAAGGTCCAAAAACTGGAATTATCATTTACATATTGCTATCGCCCCGACAAAATTGAATCATCGTTTTGAATGGTTCCTTGAAAAAGCTACTGAAATTGGTATAGATGAAATTACCCCCATTTTTTGTGATCATTCAGAAAGAAGACAGTTTAAAACTGAGCGAATGGAAAAAGTCATTCTATCGGCCATGAAACAATCTTTAAAATTTCAGCTACCTATTTTGAACAGTCCTGTGAAATTCAAGGAGTTTATCAAAAAAAATGATTGGGATCTCGGCTTGATGGCTCACTGTGAAGATAATATTAAAAAGCCTCTTAGTACTTACATTCCATTCCGTCAAAAAATGATGATTCTCATTGGGCCTGAAGGTGATTTTTCAGTAAATGAAATAAAACAGGCTTTGGAACAAAACATCAAACCAATCACTCTAGGTGAGAGCCGGTTGAGAACGGAAACAGCAGGCATAGTTGCTTGTAGCTATGTATCACTTCTCAATGAAATTTTATAACTTAACCATCTTATGAGGATTAAGACTTTCAATTCATATTATTTAGCCATAAAACTGGGTTTGCTTTTTTTATGCTTAGTCATAACTCCATTTGTTACCGGACAAGAAGTAGCCATATTGAAATATGAAGGAGGGGGTGACTGGTATGCCAATCCAACTGCAGTTCCTAATCTAGTCCGTTATTGCAATGAAAACATTTATACGGGTTTGTCTGAAAAACCAAGAAGTATCGAGCCCCAAAGCAAGGAATTATACAATTTTCCAATTGTATTTTTGACGGGCCATGGAAATATTTTCTTCTCTGATCAAGCCAGTGAAAATTTAAGAAATTATTTGATTTCAGGAGGGTTTCTACATATTTCAGACAATTATGGCTTGAATGAATACATCCGTAAAGAAATGAAAAAGGTTTTTCCCGAACTGGAATTTGAAGAAATACCCTTCGATCATGAGATTTACCACCAGAACTATAATTTTACTACCTTACCAAAAATTCATGAGCACGATGCCAAACCTGCAAGGGGCTTCGGACTGTTCTACGAAGGACGACTAATTTGCTTTTATGATTATGAAAGTGACCTTAGCGATGGTTGGGAAGACGAAGTAGTGCATAATGATCCTCCTGAAGTCAGGTTAAAAGCCTTACAAATGGGAGCAAATATTATCGCTTACGCATTTAAGAACTAACCCAAAGTAACAACTACTCCATGATCAATTCGGTAGACGACATTCAGATCAATTTTAATTCAGACAACCTTTGGGTTGTCAACCTAACCTTATCCCTGATCATGTTTGGAGTGGCGCTCGACATCAAAATGTCAGATTTTACAAACCTTCTGAAGTCACCTAAACCCGTAATTGTGGGTATCATTTCACAGTTCATACTGATTCCTTTCGTTACCTTTTTAATGATTCTCGTTATCGATCCCTTTCCTAGCATTGCCTTGGGTATGATCATGGTTGCTGCCTGTCCCGGGGGAAATATTTCTAATTTTATGACCAAACTAGCAGGTGGAAATGCAGCCTTATCAGTTAGCCTTACCGCTTTTGCCTCTATAGCGGCCCTTGTTATGACGCCCCTTAACTTTGCAATTTGGGGGAGCTTTTATGAACCAACTGCTGAAATTCTTACAAAAGTAAATGTAGCGCCATCAGAAGTAGCCAAATTCGTTTTATTGATCCTGGGTATCCCTTTGATTTTAGGTATGGTGATCAATCACTATCAACCCGTTTTTGCCTCTAAAGTCTCTCGCTTTTTAAAACCGATTTCCATTTTGATTTTTCTTTCGTTTGTGGCTGGAGCATTCTATAATAATCTTGATATCTTTATGGAGCACATCCATTATGTTTTTATTTTGGTGATTGCCCACAACGGAATCTTATTGTTGGTTGGCTTCTATTTTGCTAAATTGAATAAACTCACTTATCTGAATCAAAAAACACTTAGTATAGAAACAGGGATTCAAAATTCAGGTCTTGGCCTATTATTGGTATTCAGCTTCTTTAACGGCCTTGGCGGAATGGCTCTATTTGTAGCTTTCTGGGCTATTTGGGACATATTATCCGGCTTGTTGATCGCCTTTTTCTGGTCAGATAAATCAAAACCGATTAAGGCATGAAAAAGATCTGGTACCTTTTTATGAAATTTTACGTGCGCTTGGGGTTCTCCTTTTATTTCAAAAAAATATTGATTTCAGGTAGAGATAATATCCCAAGAAACAAGGCGATTTTATTTGTGGCCAACCACCAGAATGCGCTCATAGACGCCTTATTGATCGCTTCCATAACACCTAGGGAATTGAATTTTTTGACCCGAGCTGATGTTTTTAACAAGCCTCTAATTAAAGCGCTTTTATCCACTGTTAATATGATCCCAATTTACAGGATCAGAGACGGGCGAACAAGCCTTTCCAAAAATGAAGAAGTATTTCAGAAATGTTATAAGATATTCAACAAGAAAGGAACCCTATTGATCTTTCCTGAAGGGAATCACAATATCCAACGGCGATTAAGAATACTGAGTAAAGGTTTTACAAGGATCATACTTGGCGCTTTGGAAAACAATCCGGATCAGGAAATAGTTGTTGTTCCAATAGGAATCAACTATACCAATGCAAAAAAATTCGCGAGCAGCGTACACTTGGTTTTTGGAGCGCCTATTCCTATACATGATGATCATAAAGACAATGCCTTAAACGTAGCCTCTTCTGAACTGAAAAATGAGGTAAGTGAAGCCATGAAAAAACTGATCACACACATAGAAAACACAGAACACCACGATAAAATAGCAGCGGCCTTCAAAGAGGAAGAGTTCCTCCATCCTTCAAAAGTTAATGAGAAATTACCTGGTATAGACCACACGCATCAGGATATAGCAAATCAAGACAACCAGTTTCACTTTCTTCGGCCCTTAGTGCTGGTCAACAGCTTTATTCCAATTTTGGTTTGGAAATACATGTATCCGAAAATAAAGGAAGAAGAATTTATTGCAACCTGGCGTTTTACGATTGGTATAACCTTGTTCCCTCTTTGCTATTTTATACAAGCCGGAATAGTGACCTATTTATTCGATGATCTTACAGGATATATTTACCTGGCTCTTAGCTTTTTAATCGTTTACCTTTTCGTTAAATCAAAATAAGAATCTTTTATTTGACAATGGCCTCCTGAATCAAACCCTGCACAACAGTTCTAATATCCGCGTCTCCAAGTTTATTGTTCTCACGGGTTGGATACACACGATTTGAGAGAAACACATATACGATTTCAGTTTCGGGATCTGCGAAAGTATAGGTCCCCGTATAGCCACTATGACCAAAGCTTTTAAACGAAATACAACCACAAGTGGCCATTGACTCGTCAAGTTGCGGCTTGTCAAAACCCAAACCCCGTCTTACTCCTTTCTCTTCAAAATACCTTTTGTTGAATTTATCGAAAGATTCTGGTTTAAAATAACTTCTTCCTCCATAATATCCCTTTTGAAGGTACATCTGCATCATTTTTGCCACATCATTTGAATTCCCGAATAAACCAGCATTTCCGCTCACACCGCCCATCATCGCAGCTCCCTCATCATGTACAATTCCGTGCAAAAGCTGGTGTCTGAAAAATTCGTCTTTTTCGGTAGGTACAATATTGGATTTGGGAAATTTATTCAAGGGATTATACGCTAGCGTTGTTGCTCCTAAAGGTCCATAAAAATTATCATAGTTGAGTTGCTCCATGGGTTTCTGATAAGCCTTTTCCAAATAATCTTTAAAAAGATAAAAAGGCAATCCACTGTATTTATACTCCAATACATCTCTTTGAGGTGCATCTGCAATCAACTTAAAAATAGTATCCTGATAATCAGTTCTTAAATAAAGATTCTCCGCTACTTTAATACTGTATTTACTTGAAGCCGAGTCGCTGAAATACTCCTTCATTGGCTGATTATCTTCCCCTTCAACCATAGTTTCGTAATAGGGGATATATGGCTTAAGTTTTGCATAATGCGACAGGGCCTCCATTACTGTCACAGTATCTTTATTGCTCCCCGCTAATACAGGCATTAAAACACCAAGCGGTGAATTCAAATCAAATTTACCATCTTCTTCGGCTTTGATGATCATTGGCAGACCACCAAGTATCTTGGTTACTGATGCCAGATCATAAATGCTACTGTTATCTACTTTTTTTTTTTCGTCATAAGTAAAATACCCATAACTTTTTCTGTAAACCACCTTTCCATGCCTTGCCACCAGAACCTGCATTCCAGGAGCCATAGCCGAATCAATGACAAGCTCAGCTACAGAATCAATCCGTTGAAGTTTCTTCAAATCTAAACCCACATCTTCGGGAACTGAATATCCCAGTCTTCCAATACCAGCCAACTGTAATCCATACCCTGCCTTAAAATCGTCTTTTATATTAACAGGAAGAACACCATTCATATCTAGTGCTCCAAAAATCATTTGGGCCGACACATCCTGAGATAGGACCGTATTCTGATAAGATATAATAATACCATCTATGTTTTCAAATGATTTGATCTTTAACAAGCTATAAGGACTGGCGAATACATCCAAAATTACTTTATGGTTTTTTGTAATTTCCTGCAGGATTAATAATTCATCATCATCTATCTTATAATTGGCATAGGCCCCCAAGCTTGTATGAAAACTGATGATAACCGTTTCGTAATCTTTGAGTTTCTTTGAATATTCAGCTGCTGTCGCTCCTTTTATGACATCCACCTTGGTGTAATCATTCAGTCTTTTAACAAAAACACTGTTATTGTGTTTTCCCAGTTTAACATAAGCTACTTTGTTTTTACCAAGGTTCTTAATGGGTAATACCTCATTTTTATTCTGAACAAGAGTAACCGAGCTCTCAACCAAACGACGGTTCAATAAATCATCCTCAATCGTATTGAGGTCACTCATAAGATTCGCTACTTTTAAGGGCTCAAACTTATGTAATCCCGCCCAATATTTAGTCTTAAGGATCTTTCTGACCGATTCATCCAACCTTTCCTCGGTAAGTGTACCTTTGGTATAGGCCTTTTTGAACAATTGAATCGATTTGGCCACCTTTAGCGGCACATCCAACAGATCATTACCTGCCAGTATCGCTTGCAAATTGATTTCCTCAGAAGATGCGAAATCAGCTGAACCTTTCATATTCATGGCATCAGTTACAATCAACCCCTTAAAACCGATTTTCTCCTTTAGCAATCCCGTAATAATATTATATGACAATGAAGAGGGCAGCGTCACATTGGGTTCCAAAGCGGGCACACTAAGGTGCCCTATCATGACAGATCCAATTCCTTGGTCAATAATTTTTCTGTAAGGATATAGTTCTACTGAATCCAGTCGAGCCATATCATGGTCTACAGTTGGTAATGTTTTATGTGAATCCTGGGCAGTATCTCCATGGCCCGGAAAATGTTTGGCACAAGCCATAATGTTTTCACTCTGGATACCCTTGCTAAAAGCAATGGCCTTTCTGGTCACATTGATTTTATCCTCTCCATATGAACGGTTTCCAATAACAGGATTCAACGGATTCGTATTTACATCCACTACGGGAGCAAAATTAATATGTACTCCTTCCCTTTTCATATGCTTGCCCATTTGCTTACCCATCTCATAGAGTAACTGATCATTGCGAATAGCTCCTAAAGCCATATTGTACGGAAACGCGACAGTGTTTTTTAACCTCATCCGCAAACCCCATTCTCCATCAATACCTATCAAAAGAGGGATTCTGGAAAGACGTTGATATTCATTGGTCAGTTCAACCTGTTTGATCGCCTGGTCCTGAAAAAAAATCAGTGCCCCAATATGATGTTTTGTAATTAAGTCTTTGATAAATTTTTCATGCTCAGCATCTTTATTGGTATAAGCAGCAACCATAAACAACTGGCCTATTTTCTCATCCACATTCATGGTATTCATAATACTATCAACCCATCGATTTTGAGCGATACTGTCTTTAGTTGTCAGGGGGTCCTTTTGGGCTATGGCCTGTAGGCTCAGAAGCAGGGCAAAAAGCACTGTAATCTTGTTCATAGAAATGAATTTAATGTGATAAATGATAATTGGTTTGGCTTAATCAATTACTCTTTTTAGGCCAGGTCAGGTGGCAGCAAATTGGCACTGCAAATTAAAAAAATTAGTTAAAATATCGGCTATGCCAGCTCCTATTTGCAGGAACTTCCCAAAGCGTTTCTAAATCAGCCTTGTTTTGAACCATATTATTGAAAACCAGGGTGTCTTGATGAATTCTGTCTTCTTTAACATACCTCTGAAAATCAGCAAGTGACACAACATTGACATGCTCACCATGTTTAAAAGCTGTATTCAGTTTATTTAAAAGTTGTAAGTTAAACTCATTTTCAAATTGTTTGAAAACATGAGTGGAAGCATCTATTGAACATCCCGAAACCTGATTAAAAGATTCGTCTACAGCCAGAATAATAAAATGATTATACTTGATCTCAAAAGAAGCCTTTAGATCATCGCCATGCCTTGTCCATTCATTGACAAAATCTTTTAATTTTGCTTCCATGGTTTCCACTTCACCAGCATTAAATTCACGGCTTGACTGGTATACCCAAACCCTTGAATTATCATTCAAAGTATCAAAATCTACATACATCTTTAAATCTTTTTATTGAATTTATTTTGAAGGTCTTCCAGCGTGGTGATTTCCTTTTTGGATGACATCTTCTCTTTTACGCTTGTCAATATTTTTTTGGTGTACAGCGGGAAATCTGCGTTTTGCATCCAGTTATAATACCCCGGATTCTCCCTAAACACATCTCTTACCTTTCTACCTCTGTATTTGCCAAAAGAAAAAATCTCTTCTTCTTCAGGATCGAGTAAAATAAAACCTGCAAAATCAGCTCGCTTCTGATGCGAAGAATAGGTACTTAAAAAATCAATGTCATTTTCGAGGTCATCATATTTTTCAATCTGCGCCTCAAGAATTTCATAGGTTGCCATGGTATCGGCCTCAGCTGAATGTGCATTATCAAGTGTTTTTCCACAATAAAACTCGTATCCCGCACCAAGGGTTCGCTGTTCTTTTTTATGAAAAATAACCTGTACATCAATAGCTTTTCTGTTTTCCATGTCAAAATTGATATTGGCGCGCAGCATTTCTTCTGCCAACAGCGGTATATCAAATCTGTTTGAATTAAATCCTGCAAGATCACAACCTTCAAGCATGGTACTCACTTTCTGGGCGAGCTCAGAAAATTTCGGTTCAGTAACGACCCTTTCATTTGTTATTCCATGAATATCGGAGGCTTCTTTTGAGATTTCAATTTCCGGATTTACCAACCGTGTCCAGCTTTCCTTATTTCCATTGGGATAGACCTTCAGCACAGAGATTTCCACAATCCTGTCTGTTGCAATTTGAATCCCGGTTGTTTCCAGATCAAAGAAAACAATGGGTCTTTCAAGTTTAATATTCATCTTAATGAAATGAAGTTCATATTATTTAATTGATTGAATTAAAAACTAGCGTTGATATCCCAAGCTTCCAGGTAATCTCCTATTCGCTTAGCAAACATACTTCCCAAGGCGCCATTGACCACTCTGTGATCATAAGAATGCGATAATATCATTTTATGTCTAATCCCAATAAGATCTCCTTCCGGAGTCTCTATTACAGCAGGAACCTTGCGAATTGACCCTAAGGCCAGTATCCCAACCTGAGGCTGATTGATAATTGGTGTACCCATGATACTTCCGAAAGAACCTACATTGGTCACAGTAAAAGTACCTCCCTGTACATCATCCGGGTTTAGCTTTCCGGATCTGGATCTATAGGCCAAGTCATTCACGATCTTGGTCATTCCTACCAAATTCAATTGATCAGCTTTTTTAATTACAGGAACAATTAAATTTCCGTCGGCCAGTGCTGCGGCCATACCTAAATTAATGTCCTTGTGCTTGATCACTTTGTCACCGTCAAGGGAAATATTCATCATAGGAAAATCACGTATTGCCTTAGCTACGGCTTCCATAAAAATTGGGGTATAGGTGATCTTCTCACCTTCTCTTTTTTGAAATTCATCCTTGATCTTCTCTCTCCATTTTACTAGGCTCGTCACATCAACCTCTACAAAACTTTGAACGTGTGCCGAAGTTCTCAAGGAATCTACCATATGCTTGGAAATCAGCTTACCCATTCTGCTCATTTCTATAATCTCATCATTTAAGGCGGGCTGAGACGCAACAACCTGCGTAACCTTTGGTGTTTCTTTAGCTTCAGGTTTTGCTGTACCCAATGCTTTTTCAGCAGCCTTTCTACCTCCTTTTATATAGGTGAATATATCATTCTTGGTAACTCTTTGGTCCTTACCTGTGCCTTGAATTGATTCCAACTCTGTAAGGCTAATTCCTTCGGTCCTTGCAATATTTTTTACCAAGGGAGAGAAAAATTTACCACTAGGCGAATTTAAATCAGCAACTGTTTCACTTGTTTTTTCAAATTTTGTCTTTACAGATACCACTGTTGGTATATCTTCCGGTAATTCTACCTCTTTTACTTCAGCGTCAACCTCATTTTCTGAGGCTTCTCCATTGGTTTCTATCACAGCAATAACCTGTCCTACTCCAACAACGTCATCCACTTCAAAAAATCTTTCCATCAAAACACCTTCTACCTCACTAGGAACTTCAGAATCTACCTTGTCAGTCGCTATTTCTACAATCGCTTCATCCATTTCAATGGTATCTCCTACTTCCTTTAACCAGGAAGTTATAGTTGCCTCAGCAACACTTTCACCCATTTTTGGCAATTTCAATTCAAATTTTGACATTTATCTGGTAATTTTATTGGCAAATTTAAGCAATAAAAAAGATAATATTAAGGAGTTTCTAACTATCCTTAAGATAACTAGAATAAATTTAAACAGAATGGCATTTTATTGTGAATTCCATAGTTAAACCTTTGCTCACGATCCATTAGACGTCTAAAATAATATCAATTGTATAGCCCATGTCTAAGGAAGAGGGCTAATCATTTTTTTTGATCTTGATCATTTCTTTAGTCAAATCATTTAGCTTGGTCACTTTTTCCTCAAAATCACCCTTGATAGTTTTCCTGTAACTATTTAAATTCTCAACCAATTCATTAAGATTTTCAGGAAGTATTTCTTCAAAAAATTGCCTGAGTCTTTTGGCTGCAGTTGGTGATTTCCCATTGGTAGATATAGCAATTTTTACATTTCCCTTTGTAACAATTCCACCCATGTAAAAATCACAGTATGTTGGATTATCAGCTAAATTCACCAATATATTCTCCTTTTTACAATCATTGTACACCTCAATATTGACATCCAATTGATCGGTAGTTACAATGACGATTTGTTTATCTTTTAAAAACTTTCTTTCATAGGCAGCCTCTATCAGAGAGACTTGATATCCTTTGGCAAGTTCAACCACTTGAGGGATAAATGCTTTTGATACCATCGTAACCCTGGCTCCCGGGCTTGATTTTAACAAAAAGGTTAGTTTTTCCAAGCCAACATTTCCTCCACCGACGATCAAGACATTTAATGTAGCTACTTTGAGAAAGATCGGATAAAGTTCATTTTTTTCCAAACCAGAATAATTTTAATTCCCTTCTTTTTTTAAGAAAAAGGATGTGACGTCAAAAATACTTGAATTTTATCAAAAGTGGAAGGAGAGTTTTTCAATTTTATTCATTAATTCAATCATAGTATGATGAAAATCATAAAAATTACTAGTCTTAACATCTACATTTACTTTTCCTATAACTTGAAGAAGCTAGAATGAAAAATTTAGTTCTTGGAAATGAAGCCTTGGCGCAGGGTGCCATCGATGCCGGTATTTCGGGGGTCTATGCCTATCCTGGAACGCCTTCCACTGAAATAACTGAATACATACAAAAATCTAAAATCGCTAAAGAACTTCAGATACGTTCCACCTGGTCTGTTAATGAGAAAACAGCAATGGAGGCCTCCTTGGGAATGTCCTATTGCGGTAAAAGAGCCTTGACTGTAATGAAACATGTTGGGTTGAATGTAGCGTCAGACGTGTTTATGAATATGGCCGTTTCAGGAATCAATGGCGGATTGGTTGTTGTGGTTGCAGATGATCCATCCATGCACTCTTCTCAAAATGAACAGGACTCCCGGTTTTATGGAAAATTTGCTAAGGTACCCATTCTGGAACCCTCTAATCAGCAGGAGGCCTATAATATGATGCACTACGCATTTGATTTGTCGGAAGAGACACAACTTCCTGTCTTATTGAGAATGGTGACCAGGTTGTCACATTCACGTACTGGTGTTACTTTTAAAGAAAGAAGGGCGCAAAATGGTATTCAGTTACCTGTAAATACCGATCGCTTTGCTCTGGTCCCATCAAATGCCAGGAAACAATATGACAAATTGGTCGATAAAAAATTTGATCTAGTAGAGGCTTCTGAAAAATCTCCGTTTAACAAATTAGGACAACATAAAGATCGTTCTTTGGGAATTATAGCCTGTGGTATTGGATACAATTATGTGATGGAAAACCTGGCTGAAGATCTGGAATTCTTTTCACTACTAAAAATCTCTCAATATCCGGTCCCAAAAGAAAAAATTAAAAAATTATATAAAGATTGTGACGAAGTACTTGTCGTAGAAGAAGGGTATCCCTTAGTAGAAGAACTCATTCATGATTTCTTTGAGGAAAATCCAAAAGTTACCGGAAAACTAAGTGGACACCTCCCACTTACCGGAGAGCTGACTCCGAATATCGTTGGCAAAGCCATCGGTTTGTACAGAAAGGAGCAGACTCACGTTTCAGATCTTGTTGTTGGAAGACCTCCACAGCTTTGTGAAGGATGCGGACACCTGGATCTCTTTAAAGTTATTCAGCAAATACTCCCTGAGATTGGACAAAAAAAAGTGTTCGGGGATATCGGCTGCTACGCACTTGGGGCATTAATGCCGCTCAATACGATCAACACATTGATTGACATGGGTGCTTCCATCACTATGGCCAAAGGAGCTGCAGATGCAGGACTAGAAAATGCGATTGCCGTTATAGGAGATTCCACTTTTACCCATTCAGGTATGACTGGATTATTAGAGGCTATTAGTGATCAGTCGCCCATCACAGTGATTATTTCAGACAATTCAACGGTTGCCATGACAGGAGCTCAGGAATCTGTCGCCACTGGTCGCCTTAAAGAGATATGTCTTGGTCTTGGAGTCGCTCCTGAGCATTTAATCATGATGGTGCCACTAAAAAAGAATTTTGATAAAAATCTCGAGCTGTTAAGAAAAGAAATCCATTACAAAGGGGTGTCGGTTATCATATCGGAAAGGCCCTGCGTAAGGCTGAGCAGGGATAGCAAAGAACAAATCAAACAAAAAATAGCCTCCTTTAACTAAATCTACATTATGAAGTCTAATATCATCTTATCCGGAGTAGGTGGACAAGGTATCCTTACCCTGGCTTCCATTATTGACACTGCTGCACTCTATCAAAATCTTTTTGTAAAACAGTCTGAAGTTCATGGCATGAGTCAGCGCGGGGGTGCCGTGCAATGCCATGTCAGAATCTCAGATAAACAGATTTATTCTGACTTGATTCCTGAAGGGGAAACCGACCTGATCTTATCAGCAGAACCCATGGAACTGTTAAGACATATCCCTTTTCTTAAAAAAAATGGCTGGATTATTACTGATTCGAGCACATTTGAAAACATCGTTAACTATCCTGACAAACACGAATTGTACAAGCAGATAAAAACACATTGGAATCACATTATCATCAATGCCAAAAGTTGTGCAAAAGACATGGGAAACACAAAGGTCTGTAATATGATTCTTCTTGGCGCTGCGGCTGAACACTTTCCAATGCCAGAAGAAAAATTTATACAAGCCATCAGGTATTTCTTCAGGGAAAAAAGTGATAAGGTCATTCAAAAAAATATTGAAGCATTTAAACAAGGACAACAAAAGGCGAAAGAATTTATCGATTTTGTGTACTAAGCTCTAAAGATTGATGCCCTTTAAAATGATTTCTGATTACTTGGGAAAGAAGTATGACGCCTTTCTCTATGTCATCTTTAGGCATGTTTGAAAAGGACAATCTTAGATGGTCATCCTTTACATTTTCGGGATCAAAGGTTCTGCCAGTGACAAAAACAAGACCTTGTTTTAAACAATCCTTAAATAATGCCGTGGACTGAAGAGGATCTGGTAGCCAAAGCCACATATAAAATCCGCCTTGGGGCTCAACCCATTTAATGCCCTTTGGCAAATGTTTTTTAAGACTCATCTGCAGGATCTCCTTTCTTTCTCGATATTCTCTTCTCAAAAAATCAAGATAGGATTCAAGATAACCGCCATCTATAAATTCGGTAGCCAGAATTTGCATGAAATTGGAGGTACATGCATCCAAAGCCTGTTTAATCGACTCAGCTTTTTCAAATATCTCTGGAGAAGATAGCATATATCCCAAACGAAATCCCGGTCCGAGAATTTTTGAGAAAGATCCGGTATATATGATGTCAACATCATACCCTTTATATGCTTTTAGGGGTTTTGTTAGCGATTGGTCTTTTGAATCAAAATAGAGGTCTCCATACGCATCATCTTCTATTAGAATTATTTCGGTTCCGGATAATACGTTTAAAAGAGCTCTTCTGCGTTGCTCAGTATATAAAATTCCAGCAGGGTTGTGAAAATTTGGGGTAATATATAGAAATTTTGGAGGGCTTTTTAATGAAGCAATCACTTCTTCTAAGGTCTGAATGTCAATACCTTCTTTATCAATAGGGATCCCAATGATCTTTGCCCCATAGGTTTCAAATATAGAAATGGCACCAACAAAACAGGGGTTCTCAGTTAAGATAACGTCTCCTTCATTCACGAATTCCTGAGTGATAATACTTATGGCCTGCAATGAACCTGTCGTTACTAAAATTCGATCGGTTTCAGCAGGCAACCCTTTCCTCAGCATGATTTTTTGAAGAGATCTTACCAAAGGCGGATACCCTGAAGTTGGGCCGTATTGAAAACAAAGTTTCTTTAGGTCATCGTCTAAATTGTTATAAATCTCGTCTATTTCCTTAACAGGAAACAAGTCGTTATTGGGCATTCCTCCGGCAAAAGAGGTCAAGCCTTTCCCGGAAGACTGCTTCATTAATAATTTAATGTCTTCAGAGTGCATTGAATTAACGGCTCGCGAGAATGCATACATACCATTTAAACTTGAATTACGCTCTTCAAAGTAAGGACATTTTGAACCCAAAAGACTTGACAAATATCAGCTAATGAGTCATTTTTTTTGCCTTAATTTATAGTACCAATATTGCACAGTTATGTTGCACAAAAAATTAATCAATCCATCAAGCATCACAGTAATAGGTGGTTCTGACCATATTGACCATATAGGGGGAAGTGTTCTAAAAAACTTGATAGATCAAGGCTTCAAAGGAAAGTTATTTGTTGTCAACCCAAAAAAAGACGTCGTACAGGGTATTAAATCATATAGAGATATCGCTCTACTTCCCCAAACTGATCTGGCCATCATTGCCATCCCTGCGCTGGGTATTCTTGAAGTTGTGAAAGAATTGATCACAAAAAAGGGAACCAAGGGTTTCATTATTTACGCGGCCGGCTTTTCTGAACTTGACGATACCGGAGCTGCTATGGAAAAAGAAATCACTGCACTCATATCTGCATCAGGAGGGAGTCTTTTGGGTCCAAATAATATTGGAATGATCAATAAGCATTATGCAGGAATCTTTACCAGACCACTTCCCTTGATCGATAAAAAAGGTGTAGATTTTATATCAGCTTCCGGTGCAACAGGAGTCTTTACTTTAGAAATAGCCCAGCTGATGGGTTTGCGGTTTTCAAACCTGTTTACCGTAGGAAACAGTGCTCAGATTGGGGTAGAAGATGTATTACAACATTTAGATGAAACATTTATCCATGGAAAGAGTAGCCTGATTAAACTGTTGTACTTAGAAGGCATTAAGCATCCTACTAAACTGCTTGACCACGCACTTTCATTAAGGCAAAAAGGGTGCACTATAGTTGCACTTAAATCTGGCATTACGGACAAAGGAAGCGCCGCCGCTGCCTCACATACCGGCGCTATGGCCAATTCAGACCTCTTCGTGCAGGCCCTTTTTAACAAGGCAGGAATCATAAGGTGTCAAAGCCGGAATGAACTGATCACACTCGGGTCCATTTTACAAATAACCCAATTAAATCAAAAGAATTTTGCCGTAATCACACATGCAGGAGGCCCTGGAGTTATTGTGACCGATACTCTTTCACAAAACGGCTTATCAGTACCCGACTTTTCTGAAAAACATCAAGAGGAGCTGAAGCAAATATTGTACCCAGGAGCTGCTACTGCAAATCCAATTGATATTCTCGCAACAGGTACAGCTCAACAATTGGAACAGGTTATGGCATATTGCGAAAATGAAGTAGCAGAGATCGGTTCTATGATCGTGATTTTTGGAAGTCCTGGTTTGGGAAGTGTAAAAGATGCCTATCAGGTTATCCATGAGATGATCCAAACATGTTGTAAACCCATATTTGCTATTTTTCCTTCTGTCGTCAATGTAAAAGAAGAGATCAATCAATTTATCCAAAAAGGCAATATCGCATTTTCAGATGAATACATTTTTGCAAAAAGTCTTGCCAAAGTAATGCAAAACAAATCTGTAATCATTGAAGAACATCCGCATCCAAATAGCAATGCTATCAACATAAGATCTTTAATTAAAGATTTATTACCTGGTTTCCTTGGGCCGGATCAAGTACATGAATTGATGGAAACAGCCGGGATTCCTATGGCCAGGCAGGCACTCATAAAAACAAAAACCGAATTATTAAAAACGGCTGAATTATTCCATTACCCCTTGGTACAGAAAGTGGTAGGACCTCTTCACAAAAGTGACAGCAAAGGAGTCATTGTGAACGTTTTAAACGATACTGAACTCATTAAAAATTATAAAAATCTGATGCAAATTGATGGAGCCACAGGGCTTATGATGCAGGAGATGGTCAAAGGAAAAGAAGTTTTTATTGGTGCTAAAAGAGAAGCGGGGTTTCCTCCTTTAATCATGTGTGGTGCAGGAGGTATCTATATAGAAGCCCTGAAAGACAATCAGAGCGCTCTAGCGCCAATTGGCAGATCGGAGGCTATTGAAATGGTAAACAAACTTAAAATCAAACCTATTCTTCAAGGGATCAGGGGTGAGGCATCCTGCAATCTGGAAGCATTTTATGATGCCATACAAAATGTGTCAACCCTTATGCAACTTGTGCCCGAAATTATTGAACTAGACCTAAATCCTCTCATGCTAACTGAACAGGGTATCATTGCAGTTGACGCCAGAATTAAAATTGAATTATAGCTTTCAAAGGTTGACTACTTCTCCCCTTTCATCAGACGCATCACTACCTAAATAAAAAGAGTGATCACGACAGATAATTCTTTTCCTAACATTTTTAAGTAATGGATTGGAAATTGCCTCAATAATTTCTTTAAAAGTACAAAAGCTGGCATCAAAAAAGATGAGGTCAACACCTTCTATTTCATCAGAAATTGCCCTTAAATTATAGGCTTTAGAAGCAGGGGACTTTAACTTAAAACTATTAAAAAATTGGACATCATCACCTATATATGCCCAAGTATCAAATTTTGCATGAATCTTTGGACTCAAAGGAACTGAAATCGATTTTAAAGCAATAATAGTATTGATCAAAACATCTATCAAAACATATAGCGCAGAATTTGGAAAATGTTTCTTGTAAAAAATACTGAGAGCCCCATAAAAATTATCTAAATAGAATTTATCCTTAATTGTACTCTCTCCCTTAAAATGTAAAACTTTACAACTGCCGATATAGTAATTTTTGTATCCCGCTTGACTAATGCGATAACTCAAATCAATATCTTCTCCATACATAAAAAAATCTTCATCAAAACCTCCTACATCTTCATATACCTTTCTTTTAATAAACATAAAAGCACCTGTTAGAATATCGATTTCCGCAATGGCTTCTTTTTGAATATGATTGGCATAATAGTACTTGGAATAACCCAAGAGCTTTGCTCCTGCCACCTTTAAATTTGGGAAATTTCTTTTGCTTTCAGGAAGAAATTTACCTGACCCATCCATAAATTGCACGCCTGCAGCGCCAAAATTAGTTTGACGCTCGCTAAAACGCAACATTTCAGACAGGCTAGTTTCGCTTAACATGGTGTCAGGGTTTAAAATCAGTACGTAATCACCCTTAGCCGAGGCAGCACCTATATTATTAGCCTTGGAAAAACCCAAATTTTCCTTATTTCTCAAACATATAACTTGAGGAAATTCCTTAAGCAGCATCTCGTTACTTCCATCTGTAGAATCATTATCAACAACAATGATCTCAACACTTTTAATAATATCTGAGCTTAAAATACTGTCGATACAGTTTTTTAAGAAATATCGGGCATTATAGTTGACAATAATAACAGAGATACGAATCAATCGAAGTAGATTTTTGGTAAAAATATGACAATTTATTATTTAGTCAAGACATAGCTCTATATTTGTGTAGTATAATTAAAACTCATGAAATCAGCTACCGTCAGAGAACTTAAAACAGAACTCCAGGAAAGGTCTCCTAAAGAAATACTCGACCTGTGTTTAAGACTGTCCCGATTTAAAAAAGAAAACAAAGAGTTGCTCACGTACCTGCTTTTTGAAACTGCGGATGAACAAACCTATATTGAAAGTGTCAAGGAAGAAATCGATGAAAAATTTGAACTTGTCAATCGTAAAAGCCCCTATTTTATTAAAAAAAGTATCCGTTCTATACTCAATCATACAAAAAAATACATCCGGTATTCGCAAAACAAAGAAACAGAATTGGAATTACTTATCTATTTTTGCCAAAAACTAAATGCCTTTCAGCCTTCGATCCACAGAAACAAAAAAGTAGCAACCTTATATGCGCGGCTTATTGAGGAATGTAAAAAGAAAACGGGTTTACTTCATGAAGACCTGCAATATGACTATTTCAGAGAATTGGAGAATCTCTGACAAAATTTCTATAAGAATTGTATTGTTCTTTCCAAGACTAGGTTTTGAGTCCTTGTTCAAATGGCACTCTATTGATAATGCTCCGACCCAGTGTTACCTCATCTGCATATTCAATTTCATCTCCTACAGAAATCCCTCTGGCAATTGTTGTTAAATTCACTTCAAACTTTTGCAACTGCCTGTAAATATAAAAATTAGTGGTATCCCCTTCCATGGTAGAACTCAAGGCTAATATGATTTCTTTGATCCCACCCTGTTCAACTTTTTTAACAAGATTATCGATGGTAAGGTTATGAGGGCCAATTCCTTCAATGGGTGAAATCTTTCCTCCCAAAACATGGTATAGACCTTTGAATTGAGCTGTATTTTCAATGGCCATTACGTCTCTAATGTCCTCCACCACGCAGATCAATTCCGGATCCCTTCGACTATTTGTGCAGATCTCACATAATTCAACATCAGAAATATTATGACAGTTCTTACATAATTTAATCTCATTCCTAAAATTTTTCAAGGCCTCTGTGAGATAGTGAGTCTGTTCCTTAGGCTGTTTTAATAAGTGTAAAACCAGTCTGAGTGCGGTACGTTTACCTATTCCAGGTAACTGTGCCATTTCATTGACTGCACTTTCCAATAATTTTGAAGAAAAATCCATGCCGCAAATGTAATGTTTTTAATTTTTTATGGGCGAGTTACTAATTCAAAAAGCCTTTGTTTTTATTAAAATATTTTAAACAAATCTCAAGTCAAAATCTGTTACTTTTACAGCATAAATATTAGCTATGTCACCTTTTTTACTCTTAGGTATTGTACTACTCTATTTTGTCTTACTTATTGGGATTACCTATATAACATCAAAAGACGATAGTAACCAGGCTTTTTTTAGGGCCAATAGAAATTCTCCCTGGTATGTTGTTGCATTCGGTATGATTGGGGCCTCTCTTTCAGGAGTTACTTTTATTTCTGTGCCCGGCTGGGTCAACAGCACGCAATTCAGCTATATGCAGATCGTCATAGGTTACTTTCTTGGATATCTCGTGATTGCTTTTGTACTACTCCCCTTATATTATAAAATGAACCTTACCTCCATTTATGAATACCTTCTTCATAGATTCGGTCCAAAAAGTCATAAAACCGGCGCTTTTTTCTTTTTGCTCTCACGTATATTAATCGCTTCCTTCAGGTTGTTCCTGGTGACTTCGGTATTACAATACTTTATTTTGGATGCCTGGCATATCCCTTTTGCATTTACGGTCATACTATCGGTATTATTTATTTGGTTATATACCTATAGAGGAGGTATAAATACTATTGTATGGACCGATACCTTACAAACATTTTTCATGCTTGCAGCAGTCATTTTTGCAGTAGTGATTCTTATGCAACATTTACCCTATAACTTTTCGGAATTCTTAAGTTCTGATGACTTTAAAAATTACAATAAAACTTTTTTTTATGAAGATGTCAATGATCGTAAACATTGGATCAAATCATTATTGGGTGGTATGTTTATTGCCATAGCTATGACAGGTCTTGACCAGGACAACATGCAAAAAAACCTCACCTGTAAAAATCTTAAAGATGCTCAGAAAAACGTCATCTCTCTTGGTTTGGTTTTGATACCTGTCAATTTAATTTTCTTATTTCTAGGCGCCTTGCTTTTCACTTATGCCCAAAAGTATCAAGTCGACATCCCCATGATTGATGGTAAGGTCAAAACTGATTTACTTTTTCCTGAAATTGCGCTCCATCAAGAGTTTGGAACCGGCTTTAGTATTATATTTATTCTTGGATTGATTGCCGCAGCTTATTCTAGTGCGGATAGTGCCTTAACCTCTTTAACCACCTCTTTTAGTATTGATTTTCTACATATCAACTTAAAAGAAAAAAGAGAAAGAAAGAAATTGCGAAAAAAAATCCATCTTATCTTTTCAGGGTTACTGGTGGTCATCATTATATCCTACAAATACCTGCTTCAAGACAATATTATTAGCAGTTTATTGCAGGTGTCTTCTTATACGTACGGTCCCTTATTAGGCCTTTTTACCTTTGGTCTCCTAACAAAATACAAGATTGTGGAAAAATGGGTTTGGTTGGTGGCAATCTTATCCGTTACATTGAGTTATTTACTAAATTCTTACTCCACAAATCTGCTGAATGGCTATAACTTTGGCTACGAAATTTTGATCCTGAACGGATTATTCACCTTTATCGGATTATTCCTTATTCGCCAAAAAAATCATCAAAGAAAAAATTAACGTATTTTTGAAATATGGAAAAAGACCTCAGTCATTACAGGAAAAGTTATGAACGAAATCCGTTGATAAGGGAAGATCTGCCTGAAAATCCGATGGAATTATTCCAAAAGTGGTTCCTTGAAGCAGATGAATCCGATAGCTTGGACGAGGCCAACGCGATGACAGTTTCTACTATGGGTTTGGATGGATTCCCTAAAACTCGCGTGGTTTTATTGAAAAAATTTACTTGGGAAGGTTTTATATTTTACACCAATTATAACAGTGAAAAAGGAAAAGCCATACAAGAGAATCCAAATGTATGTCTGAATCTTTTCTGGCATGGGCTTGAAAGGCAAATCATTATTAAGGGAATGGCCGAAAAGATTGCACCAAACCTCTCGGATGGCTATTTTGAATCAAGACCCGATGGAAGCAAACTTGGCGCATGGGCCTCAGATCAGAGTCAGGAGATCGATTCAAGAGAAGCCATGGATACAAAATTAAAACAACTCGAAGAAAAATTCACAAATAGAGAAATACCCAGACCCGAACATTGGGGAGGTTTTATCGTAAAACCTGTATCCTTAGAATTCTGGCAGGGAAGACCCAATAGAATGCATGACAGGATTCTCTATGCTTTACAGAAAGATTACAACTGGAAAATCTCAAGACTTCAGCCCTAAATATGAAGTTTCTATATTTCTGAAATAGCAAAAAAAATATAAATCAAAAATTATCGTTCTTATATTTGATTATATTTGATCATAATTGCCATCTTAAAAAATGAAAACACTCTTCATTGTTCGTCATGCCAAATCCTCCTGGGAATACGAAGGCATTAAAGACATAGACCGACCCTTGAAAAAAAGAGGCATCAACGATGCCTATTTGATCTCAAAAGTATTGCAAAAAAAAATTGAAATACCTTCTGTGTTTGTGGCTAGTTGTGCGAATAGAGCCCTGCACACTGCCATGATCTTTAGTTATACATTTAATTATCCTTTGGCAAACTTAAAAATCAGTAAGTCATTGTATAGCTTTAGTGATGGTTATCTGATTAAAACAGTGAAAGCCCTTGATAACGGTTTTGACTCAGCCATCATATTCAGCCATGACCATGGTATCAATGATTTTGTCAATAAATTTGGTCATAAAGAAATTCCCCATGTACCTACATGTGGTGTAGTGGCCATAGAATTCAGCACCAAACACTGGAAGAACATCAAAGACGGTAAAACACTATTTACGGAGTTTCCGCGGTATCATAAGTAAATGATGAATGCTGCAATGCGTCAATGCTCCAATGATGACTAATTAATTCTCATTTTCTACCTAAAGCATTAATTCAATACATCAATATCCCATTTATCACCAAAATGGTTTCTCCAAAGCCTGCAAGATTTTATTATCCCTCTTATAGATATCCTTATTAAACAACAAATTATTTTGCTGATCAACCGCTGCCGTAAGGTAGATCAAATATATGTTTACGGGTTTTGGAAGCGGTATGTTAGTGGTCTTACCTGATTTCAATATTTCATTGATCTTATCCATATTCCAAACATCAGGATCATCCATCAAACTCATCAATAATCCCCATTTGTCTTCGGTTCTGATGCATCCATGGCTAAATGCCCTATCCTGCTGATTGAACAAGCCTCTAGAAGGGGTATCATGAAGATATACTGAATACTTGTTGGGAAAAATAAATTTCACCTCTCCCAAAGCATTCCACGGACCAGCCTTCTGTCTTATAATAAAAGGGAAGTTTCCCGCTGAATACTCGCTCCAGTCAATAGTTGCCGGATTCAGAATCTTTCCGTTTCTATCCATAACCTCCATATGTTTAGCAGCGAGGTAGCCCGGGTCCTTTTTTAATTTTGGCAAGGTTTCATGTGTTGCTATAGAATAAGGCAGCGTCCATGTTGGATTCATCACTATATATTTCATTACACCCTTAAAAACAGGTGTCTTATGATTGTATTTTCCTACAATCACTCTTGAATCAAAAACTTCCTCTCTATTGGTAAATCGTTTAACTCTGAATCCAGCGATATTAGCCATTAAAAAATCACCATCCGGCTGATGAAAAATCCAACGCATTCTTTCTAAATTCACTAATACTGCATTAATTCTCTCTTCAATGGGTATGTTCATCTGCCCAATGGTACCTTTCCCTATCGCAGCGTCATCAGTTAATTTATGTCTTAGTTGAAACCTCTTAACAGCAAGCTCAAGATCTTCATCATATACATTTTCATCGACCACCTTTTCTTTTTTGAGATCCCCCACGGCAATCAAATAATTTCTTACCTCAGCAACGCGGGCCGATGAATCTCCAGGTTTTAACGTAGCACCTTCACTAACTTCTGGCCATCCTCCATCTTTTGCTTCTTCTCTTAATCTTTTAAGGTGAGATTTCATGAGTTTATACATGAAATTATTGGGCTTAAGGTTTTCTAGAGCTTGTTTAACCGTATGATTATGGAGGGTAACGGTTAACAAACTATCAATATGGTCAGGTTTTTCATTCTTCTCTACATCCCAATTTTTTCTCAGTTCTGATTGTTCAAGTTTGCCTTCCAAAAGATGTGAGCCATAAAGTATCAGGGCATCAGACAAAAGCAAGTCTAAATCAACAAGTTCATCGTTGGATAATTTGCCTTTTTTCGATTTCCCAATGAGTTCTTTAATATTTTCTAGGTGATAATCTGCCGGACTAAGCCCTTCATCATAAGATGATTCTAAGCTTTCAATCAGATCCTTTTTGTTTTTATCACTGGTCCAGGCCAATTCAAATTCTCTGTTACTGTAGAATTTAGGCAATTCAATTTGAGAAAATAATTCAAACCCATCCACAACAACTCCTTCTTTCAATTCTTCGGAAAGTATCTTATTCTCAAGAACTCCTTCTATAGAAAGGTCCTGCGCTTCAAGGGAAGCAACTGACAAAAAAAATAGTATTAGTAATGAAAATTGTGTGAATTTGGCCATGATGAATACAGTTAGATGAATAACAAAAATATCCAATTATCCTTAAAACAAAGTCATTATAAAATACTTAGTTCAATTTTATGCTGTTTTCTTGAGCTTTTTGAAAGATTTAGATGGTGTTTTTAGCCAAATAAAAAATTTCTATATTAGTTGACCCCTATAAAATTTAAATGCGCATGCCTCATAGAGATCTTAAAAAATACTGGAAAACCAACTTAAAATATTTGGGAATCCTATTGTCGATCTGGTTCCTGGTATCTTATGTTATGGGAATTATTTTTGTAGAGGAATTGAATGCCATTAGATTTGGGGGTTTTAAACTCGGATTCTGGTTTGCACAACAGGGTTCCATTTATTTCTTTGTGCTAATTATCCTGATCTACATAAAATTGATGAATAAGCTAGATAAAAAATACGGCGTAAACGAATAAATTATGACCCTACAGATTTGGACCTGGCTGTTGATCGCCATCACATTTTCTATTTATATCGGAATTGCCATTTGGTCAAGAGCCACCTCTACTAAAGAATTTTATGTAGCGGGCGGTGGTGTTTCTCCTCTTGCAAACGGACTGGCCACTGCCGCAGACTGGATGTCGGCTGCCTCATTTATTTCTATGGCCGGATTGATCTCATTCAGTGGTTATGATGCGTCAGTGTATCTTATGGGATGGACAGGAGGCTATGTTTTACTGGCACTGCTGCTAGCACCATATTTACGTAAATTCGGAAAATTTACCGTTCCTGATTTTATAGGTGACCGCTATTATTCAAATGTAGCTAGATCAGTAGCTGTGTTTTGTGCCCTGATCGTTTCCTTTACCTATGTAGCCGGACAAATGAGAGGGGTAGGACTGGTATTTTCCAGATTCCTTGAAGTCGATATTACTACCGGAGTATTGATAGGAATGATCATTGTGCTTTTTTATGCCGTATTGGGCGGTATGAAAGGGATTACTTACACACAAGTAGCCCAATACTGTGTACTTATTTTTGCCTTTATGGTACCCGCTATATTTATTTCGTTACAGATGACAGGGATCTCTATTCCACAAGTAGGATTTGGCAGTACTGGAGCTGATGGTATTTACTTATTAGACAAATTGGATGGTTTACACCGCGACCTTGGATTTCATGAATATACTTCAGGATCCAAAAGTAAACTGGATGTGTTTTTTATAACGGCAGCACTTATGGTCGGAACTGCAGGATTGCCCCATGTGATCGTTAGATTTTTCACTGTAAAAAAAGTAAGTGATGCACGTAAATCTGCAGGCTGGGCCCTACTTTTTATCGCTATTCTGTATACCACTGCACCTGCTATTGCCGTATTTGCCAGAATAAACCTAATCGAAACCATATCCAATAAACCCTATAATCAGTTGCCTCCCTGGGTAGGGAATTGGGAAAAAACAGGCCTGATGACATTTGATGATAAAAATAAGGATGGTTTGGTGCAATATTTGGCTGATCCCGAGATGAATGAACTAACGGTTGATAAAGACATCATAGTCCTGGCCAATCCTGAAATAGCCAATCTACCTAATTGGGTTATTGCTCTGGTCGCTGCCGGAGGACTTGCAGCAGCCCTTTCTACAGCTGCTGGATTATTACTGGTTATTTCAGCATCAGTATCCCATGATCTTATTAAAAAAATGATCAATCCTAAAATTTCTGAAAAAGGTGAATTGATTGCTGCCAGGATTTCTGCGATTATTGCTGTATCGATTGCCGGTTATTTTGGCATCAATCCTCCGGATTTTGTCGCTGCCACAGTGGCCCTGGCCTTTGGACTAGCAGCTGCTTCATTTTTTCCAGCTATTATTTTAGGGATTTTTGTAAAACGAATGAATAAAGAAGGTGCCGTGGCAGGCATGGTCATTGGAATGTGCTGCATGCTCTTTTATATGATGAAATTCAAATTTGACTGGTTTGGAGGAGGAACTCAAGAGGACTGGTGGTTCGGGATTTCACCTGAAGGATTTGGAACCGTTGCCATGATGATCAATTTTATAGTATCACTTGCCATTGCCTTTATGACGCCAAAACCGCCAATAGAAATTCAGGAATTGGTTGAAAATATCAGAATTCCTTCTGGTTCAGGAAAAGCCCACGATCATTAACAAGATTTTTTAGTCGTTCGTCGAATTTATTTCTGATTATTTATCATTAATTTTATATTCGTCATGATTCTAGTATGAACTTGTTTTGATAACGCTCCGCTCCTTTCATACAGGAGTCAGTTAAATTAATTTGATATTTTATGAAATCCTTACAAATCAACACTTTTAAAGAATATAAAGATAAGTATGAACAAAGTATTTCTGATCCGGAAGGCTTCTGGGCTGAAGTGGCCGAACATTTTCAATGGAAGCGAAAATGGGATAAGGTGTTGGAATGGGACTTTAGCAAACCTGAGATCAAATGGTTTCAGGGGGCAAAGTTAAATATCACAGAGAATTGTCTTGATCGTCATTTAGATAGCATCGGGAACAAAACAGCCATCATATGGGAACCCAATGATCCTGATGAGGAATCAAGGTATATATCGTATCGACAATTGTATGTAAAGGTATCACGTTTCGCAAATGTGCTCAAGAACAATGGTATAAAAAAGGGAGACCGGGTCTGTTTGTATATGCCCATGATTCCTGAACTTGCTATTGCCATGTTGGCTTGTGCCAGAATTGGAGCAGTTCACTCGATTGTATTTGCAGGGTTCTCCTCTTCTGCGCTTTCCAGCAGGATCAATGATTCTGAATGTAAAATGCTGATTACCGCCAATGAAGTATACCGAGGAACAAAACCCATCAACTTAAAACAAGTATGTGACCAGGCGCTGGAAAATTCTCCTTCTGTGGAAACAGTAATCGTATATCGAAGAACTGTTGAACCCACACAGATGACCCCTGGAAGGGATAAGTTCTGGTTTGATGAGCTTCAAAAAGTTGACAAAGACTGCGAGGCAGAATCAATGGATGCAGAAGATCTATTATTTATCCTTTATACCTCCGGTTCGACCGGAAGGCCAAAAGGAATGGTACATACAACAGGAGGTTATATGGTAGGATCAACCTATACTTTTGAGAATGTATTTCAATGTAAAAAAGATGATATTTACTGGTGTACTGCCGATATAGGCTGGATTACCGGTCATTCATATATTATTTACGGCCCCTTGTGTGCAGGTGCCACAACCGTGATGTTTGAAGGAGTGCCTTCATATCCTGATTACGGGAGATTCTGGGAGATTGTTGACAAGCTCAATGTAACCCATTTTTATACCGCACCTACAGCGATAAGGGCTTTGGCAAAGCACCCTTTAAGCCTTGTTGAAAAGCATGACCTGTCTAGTTTAAAAGTGCTCGGTTCAGTTGGAGAACCCATCAATGAAGAGGCATGGCACTGGTATAATGACAATATTGGAAAAACAAACTGCCCTATTGTGGATACCTGGTGGCAAACCGAAACTGGCGCTATGATGATATCTCCAATAGCCGGGATCACACCAACCAGACCTACTTTTGCTACCCTTCCATTGCCTGGAGTACAACCTGTGTTAATGGATGAAAATGGCAAAGAGGTTATTCAAAAAAGTATGGAACCATCAGAAGGAAGACTTGCCATGAAGGCTCCATGGCCATCTATCGCAAGAACCATATACGGTGATCATCAAAGATACAAAGACACCTATTTCTCTACTTATAAAAACATGTACTTTACAGGAGATGGCGCCTATCGTGATGCCAGCGGAAATTATAGAATTACGGGTCGGGTTGATGATGTGGTAATCGTTTCAGGGCACAATCTGGGTACAGCACCTATTGAAAATGCTATTGATGAGCATAGAGATATTGTAGAATGTGCTGTTGTTGGCTTTCCTCATGACGTCAAAGGAAATGCACTTTATGCTTTTGTAACTAAGTATGACAACTGTAATACCTCAGATGACGACTTAAAAGTAGAGATCAACCAGCTAATTTCCAGTACTATAGGAGCCATAGCGAAACTCGATAAAGTTCAGATTGTTTCAGGTCTGCCTAAAACAAGGTCTGGTAAGATCATGCGTAGGATCCTTAGGAAAATTGCCTCTCAGGAAGCCGATAACCTTGGGGATATATCAACGCTCTTAAATCCTGATGTAGTAGAAGAGATTATAGCAGGGGCGCTTTGAGAATGATACAATGATTTAATGATACAATGATGTAATCATGTAATGATGAATATCGGGGGTGAGGGTCTCACTTTCGCTACCCTCAGCATTTTTTATGAGTATCTCCAATTCATTTTTTAATCATTAACTGCTTTAATGTCAAGATATCAATCCATCTCTAATTCATTCTCCCGATTATCATTAATTTCAATTATCTTTACAAGACAAGTAGTTCGCATTAAAACTTAATTCATGATTTCGAAAAAAACGAAATACGGTTTAAAAGCCCTGACTTATATTGCTCGTAATCCTGATCAAATGATTCCTATAGCGCAGATTGCAGAACGCGAAAACATTCCTCATAAATTTTTAGAAAGCATTTTATTGCTTTTGAGAAAATCTGGATTTCTGGGTTCAAAAAAAGGAAAAGGTGGCGGCTATTACCTACTTAAAGAGGCCTCTGATATCTATATGACTGATGTAATGCGTATTCTAGAAGGCCCAATTGCACCAGTGGCTTGTGTAAGTTTAAATTACTATGAAAAGTGCGATGACTGTGACGATGAAACTACTTGCAGCCTCAATAAATTAATGATCCAGGTAAGAGATGCCAATCTCCATGTTTTCAGAAATACTACCCTTGAAGACCTAAAATAATCCAATTTTAACTATTCAAAAGTTGGCTAGTTCAATATTTTTTCTACATTTGCAACCTTACCCTAGTTATCCGATAGGTTTTAAATGTTAAGGTATGTTAGTAGATAAATTATACGCGTCAAAATTCGCTAGTAGCGATTCCCATAGCAAAAGTATGGTCAAGGCCCATCAGCTGGAGAATCAAAGGTTATGGAGTTTAATAAAATGAAAGTGAAATGAAAAATAATATATTACAGCTGGATTTGGTCAAAGCCAATACGTTTTTAAAAGAATTAGAACCCATTGAAATTATCGAATGGGTTATGAATCTTTCAGAAAACCCTATGATAACAACTAATTTTGGTCCTTATTCGGCAAGTCTGGTACACGCCGTAAACAAAGTCAATAAAGACATCAATGTAATTTGGTGTGATACCGGATACAACACTTCTCAAACCTATAATTATGCAAATCATCTCATTGAAAGATTCTCTTTAAACATGCATATTTATAAACCCAAAATGACTTCAGAGTACCAGGATAATACCCAGGGAATACCTTATGTAGATACTACAGCACATCAGATATTTACTGAAGAAGTAAAGCTGGAACCATTCAGAAGAGCCTTGCAAGAACATCAACCTGATGTTTGGTTTACGAATCTAAGGGCGGATCAAAATGAACATCGAAGCACTTTAGATATTTTACACAGGAGTAAAGAAGGAGTCTTAAAAGTTAGTCCGTTTTTCTATTATTCAGAATTTGATTTAGAACTATACTTACAAGACTTTGGACTACCCAATGAAAAAAGATATTACGACCCTACCAAGGTATTGGCTAAAAGAGAATGTGGATTACACTTATAAGATAACTATACAAAAGGAATAAAATGTTAAGCTTCAGAACTGAAATAGAAAATCCCCTTGTTCAAAAGGATATTATAGAATTGGATCAAAAGATCCAGTTATATCAAAATGGTAAAATTGATGAAGATGGTTTTAGATCCCTCCGTCTGGCAAGAGGTATTTATGGGCAAAGACAAGAAGGTGTGCAGATGATCAGGATCAAATTGCCTTTTGGGAGATTGAGCTCCGAGCAGCTGCATAGGATTGCTGACGTTTCAGATGAATACTCGACTGGGAGACTACACATTACAACCA
The DNA here is from genome assembly GCA_964586115.1 of uncultured Flavobacteriaceae bacterium. Taxonomy (GTDB): domain Bacteria; phylum Bacteroidota; class Bacteroidia; order Flavobacteriales; family Flavobacteriaceae; genus Lutimonas. Next base: position 30,943 of record CAZPHF010000019.1, read on the forward strand.
GACAGGATATTCAGATTCATTATGTAAGTCTCGATCGTACTCCTGAACTTTGGGCAGAACTTGAAAAAAGTGATATCACTCTAAGAGAAGCTTGTGGAAATGCAGTTCGAAATATCACAGCTTCTGAAACGGCAGGGATTGACCCTGAAGAACCTTTTGATGTTAGCCCTTATGCTGATGCTGTATTCAAATTCTTTTTAAGAAACCCTATTTGTCAGGAGTTGGGTAGAAAATTCAAAATTTCATTTTCTTCCAATGACCAGGATAGCGCTTTAAGTTTTATTCATGATCTTGGATTTATTGCAAAGAAGAAGTTCGTAAACGGAATAGAACTCAGAGGCTTTAAAGTGATGATCGCGGGAGGTCTTGGAGCACAGCCCAGACAAGCCGATGTATTATTTGATTTCCTTGAAACAGACAAAATTATTCCATTTATTGAAAGTACTTTGAGAGTATTTGATCGATACGGAGAAAGAAACAGAAGGGCCAAAGCTCGGTTAAAACATCTGATCTTGTCTATTGGACTGGATAAATTTCTCCAACACATTGAGGAAGAAAAAGAAGCTTTATCTGCACAAAGTATTGTAATCGATATCACTGGATTTGAAAATAGTAATCTCACAGAAAACTTACAAATTCCCGCAGTTAACATAGAAGACGAGTTTGCCTATAATAACTGGAAGAAAAGCAATGTCTCTCATCAGAAACAGCAAGGTATGTTTGCCATAGGGATAAAAGTGAGATTAGGTGATTTTTATACAGACAAGGCGAGAATCTTAGCCGGTCTAATCAAAGCATACGCTCAGGATGAATTAAGACTTACTATCAGTCAGGGAATTTTGATCAGGGGTGTTAAGGAGGAATTACTGCCATTTTTCTATAGCAAGTTAAATGAGTTAGGGTTTGCGGATATAGGATATAGCAGTACGCTAGATGTGACTTCTTGTCCTGGTACAGATACCTGTAATTTGGGTATTGCAAGTAGCACTGGATTGGCTCGTGAGTTAGAAAAAACTTTAAAAGAGGAATTCCCAATGTATGTATACAACAAAGATATTTCCATTAAAATAAGCGGCTGTATGAATGCCTGTGGACAGCATAGTATCGCTCAAATTGGCTTCTATGGCATGTCTATCAAGAAGGGTGCCCTTGTAATACCAGCTTTTCAGGTATTGTTAGGTGGAGGTTCTCTTGGCGATGGTAAGGGAAGGTTTGCAGATAAGATCATTAAAATCCCAAGTAAGAAGGGTCCTGAAGCGTTGAGGCTTCTTATTAATGATTATGAAAGCAACAAAGGCAACCAAACCTTTAATGACCATTATTTGACTATGGGTAAAAATCATTTTTATCAATTGTTAAAGCCTCTGGCTGATATCTCTAAAGCGGATAAGGATCTATTTATCGACTGGGGACACAGTGAGGCCTATATCAAGGCCATAGGTGTTGGAGAATGCGCAGGTGTTATGATCGACCTGGTAAGCACATTGTTGTTTGAAACGGAAGAAAAACTGGAGAAAGCTGCACTTAGCCTGAATGATGGAAAGTGGTCAGACAGTATTTATCACAGCTATTCTTCCATTATCAATACAGCCAAGACCGTATTGATTGGTGAAAATATTAAAACCAATACCCAAGCAGGAATCATTAAAGATTTTGATCAGTATTTTGTTCAAAATGGACTGATCCAAATTGAAACATCATTAACTGACCTAGTGTATCAGATCAAATCAAACGAGGCTGATCAAGAATTCTCGCAAAAATATCTTGAAAAGGCTCGAAAATTTTACACAATCATTGACACTTTAAGAACTAAAACCCTGCAAAATGAATCCTAATGCCAAACTCACTTTAGTCGGTGCCGGTCCGGGTGACCCCGATCTTATAACTGTTAAAGGGTTGAACAAATTAAAAACAGCTGATGTCATTTTATATGATGCCCTGGTCAACCCTGCCCTATTGGATCATGCTCCTCACGCAAAAAAAATATTCGTTGGCAAGAGAAAAGGATTCCATCGTTTTTCGCAAGACGATATCAACAATATGATCGTTGATCAAGCCTATTTACACGGTCATGTTATAAGACTAAAAGGAGGTGATCCTTTTGTTTTTGGAAGAGGTTCAGAAGAAATAGATCACGCTGAAAACTTTGGCCTTCACACTGAAATAATTCCTGGAATTTCTTCCAGTATTGCTGTTCCCTCGAGTATTGGTATTCCACTTACCAAAAGAGGTGTGTCGGAAAGTTTTTGGGTGATCACGGGCTGTAATTCAGACAGACAATTAAGTTTAGACGTTGGATTAGCAGCCCAGTCTTCTGCAACAGTAGTGATATTGATGGGAATGCATAAACTAGGGCAGATTACAGCGATTTTTAAGGGCCTTAACAGAGGTGAAACCCCTGCAGCCGTTATACAAAACGGAACGATGACCAATGAAAGAAGTGTAATTGGTAGCGTAGACACCATTGATCATCTTGTTCAGAAAAACAATTTATCCTCTCCTGCCATCATTATTATTGGGGAAGTGGTCTCGGTAGCTAGCAATGCTAGAGAGTTGGTTAATAAATTAGAATTACATATGGCGTCCTAGTATGAAAATCAATAGGTTAAAAATGGAACTCAACTCCCAGTAACGGACCTGCTAACTGAATCTCTAAATTGAGATATTTTAATTGAAAATCCTGATCGTAGTTAAAATTTAAAATGGACCAACCTGCTCCTAAAGCAAAAAGTTTGCTAAAACGATAAGTGGCACCTTTACCCTCCAGTTTCTTTGATCAATACCATCTAAAAAATCCAATTTGGAAGTTTCTTTGGCTATAGAATCTTGGCCATAAAGCATATTGCTTAGGGACATTGATATCAAGAATAAAAATATGCTACTATTGAATCTCATTTTTAGTCAAAATAACTAAATCCTTTCTTTGGGTCGATTACCAATAAAGTTTCATAAATCAGTTTGATCACATTTTCCACATCATCTCTATGCACCATTTCGACGGTGGTATGCATATATCTTAAAGCAAGTGAGATGAGTGCTGATGGCACCCCTCCGTTGGAATAAGCAAAGGCATCCGTATCAGTTCCAGTAGCCCTAGAGGCCGCCAAACGTTGGAAGGGGATTTTGTTCTTCTCTGCTGTTTCGATAATCAACTCACGCACATTGTTCTGAACAGCTGGCGCATAAGAAATAACCGGCCCGTCTCCTGATTTCGTTTCTCCTTCTTTCTTTTTATCGATCATTGGAGTGGTTGTATCATGGCACACATCGGTGATGATTGCCATACTTGGTTGAATGGTATGTGTGATCATTTCAGCTCCTCTGAGTCCGATTTCTTCCTGAACCGAATTAGTGATATAAAGACCAAAGGGTAATTCTTTCTTGTTCTCTTTCAATAATCTTGCTACCTCAGCAATCATAAATCCACCCATACGATTATCTAAGGCCCTGCAAACAAAATTATTCTTATTAAGGATCATAAATTCATCAGGATAAGTGATCACACAGCCCACATGCACTCCCAAGGCGATAACCTCATCCTTGGTTTTACAACCCACATCAATAAAAATATTATCCAATTTTGGTGTCTCCTCTTTTCCTTTATCTCTTGTATGTATTGCCGGCCATCCGAAAATACCTTTCACAATCCCTTTCTTCGTATGAATATTGACGCGTTTAGAAGGGGCTATTTGATGATCACTACCTCCATTTCTAATGACATAGATCAAACCGTTATCAGTTATATAATTTACATACCAGGAAATTTCATCCGCATGACCTTCTATCACTACTTTAAACTCCGCTTTAGGATTGATCACGCCAACAGCTGTTCCGTAATTATCAGTGATAAATTCATCCACATAGGGCTTTAAATAATCCATCCATATTTTTTGTCCTTCCGATTCATAGCCGGTAGGAGATGGATTGTTTAAATAAGTTTCTAAAAATGAGATTGATTTTTTATTGAGAATTTGCTTTTTTGACATGTTCTGTAGTTTTCTACGAAATTAAGAAATATCACATAATATTAACGCAAAACATCTTACATATTCCTAAATTTGTAAGGTCACATTAACAAGCTGTATTTTGGAAATACAAGCTTTATGATTTGAGATCGAAACTATGAAAAAGTGTTTTGTCATATTACTGTTTTTTTCTCCATGGATGCTTTTGTCGCAAAACCCAATCAAAAAGCAATCACTGGATGAATTTTACATTATTAAAAACGATTCCCTAACCATTCCTCTGGATGAAGTTATTGTCTTTGACAAACGTAATTTTAATTCAACAAAAGAAAGACGATACTATTACTGGTATTATAAAAAAGTACATCGAGCTTATCCTTTTGCTCGAATCGCCTCTGATACTCTGTTAGAGATCAATAAGGAGCTCGAAGGCGTCAAATCAAAAAGAAAAAGGAAAAAAAAGATCAAAAAAATACAAGAATATATGGAAGGTGAGTTTTCTGATCAGTTAAAGAAACTCACACGCACCGAAGGTCGGATCCTTATCAAACTTGTTTACAGGCAAACTGGCGAAACCATGTTTGAATTGATAAAAGAGTACAGAAGTGGTTGGAAAGCCTTCTGGTACAATTCAACGGCAAATATGTTTAGGCTTTCTTTAAAAAAAGAATACAATCCAAGTGATGAGGCTTTGGATTTTATCGTAGAAGATATCCTCCAAAGATCCTTTAACAATGGCACCCTTGATAGAAGGGAAGCTAAAATGGAAATCGATTATTTTCAACTTTTAAATCAATATCATGACATTGATATAGAAAAAGAAATCACCGAATACATTGACAAATACATGAAATAGAATTATCCGCCTCTCAGGGTGGAAGCATTCGGATCCATCCTATGTTTTCGTTCCTCAAAATCATCGGAAACCTGCTTTATTTTTTTATCTATTTCGGCCTGATCTGTAATGTATTTAGGTGCGAGGGAACTCTGGCCCGGGAATTGTTCTATTGTCATAGTAGTAGATGGGAAAGCAAATTCCACGCCCAAAGCTGTAGCCAATCTCACGATTCCAAGATGCAGGATATGTTTTGATTCCTGTTCCTGCCCCCAGTCAAGCCCTTTAAAATATACATTTACCATAATGTTCAAAGATGAGGCCCCAAAGGAAATAAAATCTACATTATACGACTGACTTTTGGTAGAAGGATGCAGATCAATCAGATTCTTTATTCCTTCAACAAATGCTTCAATCAATTCTGGCGGAGTGTCATACCTTATGCCAAGCTCAGTCGTATAACGTCTAAACACTCTAAGTCCTAGATTATTGATGTCTGCCTCTGAAATCTTGCTATTGGGCACCTGATAAATAGTCGTATCGGCGGCCCTGATGATGGTTGATCGGAAACCCACTTTTTCCACAGAACCTTCAACACCTGCAAATTGAATCCAATCATCTAATTGAAACGGTTTATCCAAAAAGATGACCATGGTACCTATCAAATTTTTTACCGAATCCTGAGCCGCAAAGGCCACTGCTATTCCTCCTATGGATGCCCCAGCCAAAACTGTTGTAGGATCAACTCCAAAAATAGTTACGATATGTAAAAGCCCTATTAGAATAACGATACCTTGCATGACCTTGCTTAAAATAGGTGCGAGCTGTTTATCAAGCTTGGTCTTTTCTTCAGGCTTGTATTCGTGATAAAAATTTAAGACAACTTTTAATAATTTAAGCACCACAAAGATCCAAAAAATAGTTTCCGCAATCTTAAGACCTGTCAGTAATAAAGAATTCAACTTGACCATTTGCAAGGAGGGGAGAACGTTTTTGACGAATCTTATAATAACAATAAATACTAGTGGGTGGGCAAGTTCATGGAGTATTGCCATTGTTTTACTATCCGATATTTTTTTGAAAAACATTCTTTGCAACAACCTAAGAATAAAAAACATAACAGGCTCCAGAATAAAATACAGGATAAGACAAATGACAAGTATGATCAAAAATGAAATTGGCTTCCATATAAGCACATCATTGATAGTGGCACTGAAAAATCTTGGAAACTTCTCATTAAACCAGCCAAATTCTATAGGGAAAGTTTTTTTATAAATCCTGTCAAGGTTAGTAATCGTTTCTTTGGAGTAATACCAATTACTGCCTGATTTTTCGATATAGATTTGTGGCAACCTTATCGGAAATGGTGCATATCTATTCTTATTCTGTTCTAATGTTCTTGAACCGAAATTAACCGTATCAATATAATTTGGATTAATAGGAACTTTTGAAAAATCTATGATCAGGCCTTTCCCATCCAAAATTTCCTTGATTCTTTTGGCTGCAAACTTTGCCTCTGCAGGTTCTATACCTTTTACCGTCATCGCAGATTTTTCAACATCATAATTTTCCGGCATCAAAAAAAAGATGTGTGTATATAAGGTAGCATTCGGGTTACTCAGATCAACTTTTCCTTTATTTTGGGATT
>CAZPHF010000020.1:0-36666 GCA_964586115.1 uncultured Flavobacteriaceae bacterium
GACCTGCTGATTACAAATCAGCTGCTCTAGCCAGCTGAGCTACATCGGCTTTTTCATCAGAAATTATCCAAAAAAAACGAACTAAAATTCGTTTGCTTTAATCGGAATTCCATATAAAAAAACAAACCGCTTTTTCTAACGGTTTGCAAATGTAAAAAGTTTTATCAGTTCTACAAAACTTTTTGACTATATTTATTAAAATATTTTAGGCCCTTAATTTCTCTTTTCGTTTGACCAATTGTCTTTTGACAGAATCAGCAGTAAGGCTTACTCCTTCTTCAAAAGTCTTGGACTGTTTTTTAGCTACCACATCCACACCTGGGAGGTTAATTTTTATGTCTACCAATTTATTTTCTTTATCGCTTGTACTCTGCACCTTAAGATATACTTCAGCACCAATGATATGGTCGTGAAATTTCTCCAGGTTATTAACTTTCTTTTCAATGTAATTGACTAAATCTTGGCTAATATTAAAATTAACAGACTGAACAGATATTTTCATACGTTAATAGTTTTTATTGCTCCTTGGATGAGCGCGGTTATACATTACTTTTAAATCCTTTAAATTACTGTGTGTATACACTTGTGTGGAAGCCAAACTGGAATGTCCAAGCAATTCCTTAACGGAATTCAAATCAGCTCCTTCGCTTAACAGGTGTGTCGCAAATGAATGCCTTACAATATGCGGGCTCTTTTTAACCTTTACTGACACCATGCCAAAATAGTCATTTATAATTCTGTACACCAGTGTAGGATAGATATCAGCACCTTTTTTCGTCACGAAAAACGAATCACCATTGGTTTCAATTTCTCTCCTCAGCAATCTATATTTTTTTATGGTTTCTACCACTGAATTTAATAACGGAAGTTGCCTTTCTTTATTTCGTTTTCCCAGCACTTTAACAACTCTTTGTGAAAGGTCTATAGATACATCCTTTAAACCGATCAATTCCGCTCTTCGCATGCCAGTGGTATACAACAATTCAATGATCAATTTGTCTCTTACCAACTCAAAGCCTTCGACGTGTTCAAAAAAATCAAGAACCTCGTTCATCTCCTTTTCTGAAAATGGCACATTCACCCTTTTCTCTACCTTTAGGGATTGGTGTTTTCGCAAAGGATGCTCATCTAACTGCTTTGATTTTAATAAATAATTAAAATACGATCTCAAAGAACTGACCTTCCTGTTGATCGATCTATTTGAAATCTTATGTTCCACCAATGCTACAATCCAACTTCTAATTATAGAATAAGACACATTCGAGATTTCAGCTAATTGAAATTCCTCTTTACAGAACTCTTCAAATGAGATCAGGTCAGTTCTATAAGCCGTAATTGTATATGGTGAATATTTTTTTTCGCAATCCAGATAGGTTAAAAAATGAGATATACTCAAAATCGATCTTCAGTTATCAATAATTAATTCAGTTGTCTAAGCTCCACTGAACCTATGTCGCTACATTCAAAAATACGAAAAATACCAGATAAACTTACATTTTTAACAAAAAAAAAGTCCCGCAGCAGCGGGACTTTTTATATCAATAAAAGGTATTAACCTTTCTCTTCTGTAGTTCGAATTGCTTGAACATACTGGGCTTTTTGAATTTGCTTACGTCTTACTACTGAAGGTTTTGTAAACTCTTTTCTCTCACGCAACGTTCTCATTGTCTTCGTTCTATCAAATTTTCTCTTAAAACGTTTTAACGCTCTGTCTATATTTTCTCCATCCTTTACCGGAATAATTAACATAGTTGGGCACCTCCTTTCATACGTACTTTACATTTATTTTTAGGGCTGCAAATATACAAATAATATGTTTCAAAAAAATGTATTATATTTAATTTTTATTCAATCCCCCTCATGAATCGAAAGTTTAAGTATTTTTTTATTGGATTTGTTGGCCTGTTCTTTGTTGTGGTAGGCTTTTATTTTTGGGCATCTTCTCCAAACATCAGTGCGACTGACTACAATGATTCTGGCCAGTACGAATACCAAAGCAGCATATCAAATGATTCCATTTTCAGCATTGTTACTTATAATATTGGATATTTGAGTGGAATGACAAACAACCTTGCAGTTGCACGACCAAAATCTCTTTTTGATGAAAATTTGAATAAAGTTATCTATGAGCTAAAAAAAACAAATGCTGATATAGTAGCTTTTCAGGAAATCGATTATAATTCAAATCGATCCTATTTTATTGATCAACAAAGGGAGCTAGGCAAGCTGGGTTATACCTATTATGGACAAAATATCAATTGGGATAAAAAATACGTTCCTTTTCCTTACTATCCATTTTCCTTGCATTTCGGGAAAATACTTTCGGGTCAATCCATTCTGAGTAAATATCCTATCCTGGAACAACAAAGAATAGCGCTTCAAAGAAATGTTAGCAATCCGTTTTATTACGATAGTTTTTATATAGACAGACTCGCTCAAGTGTGTAAAATAAAAATCGGAGATAACACTTTAGTCCTGATCAATGTGCATTTGGAGGCATATGACCCGGAAACCAGAAAAAAACAGATGCAACAGGTTAAAAATCTGTACATCAAATATTACAAGGACTTTCCAACTATTTTACTCGGAGATTTTAACAGTGACATTCACAACGAAGATGCCGCCATCAATCTGCTGCTAAATCTTTCAGATACAGGTTGTGCTGCCTTTGATCCGGCTATTGCTCAAAACACCTTTGATGCTACCTCCCCAACCGAAAGACTGGATTATATTTTTTATAATAAAAATTACATTAAGGAATTGGATGCCAAAATACTTGGGCAATTTAAAGTTGCATCAGATCACCTACCTTTACTAATGAAATTTAAATTTAAAGACCAACTTTATGCAAGCATTAGACGACAACCGACCTCTTGACGCCAAAGAATGGGCGCTCACCATTTTTATCTCCTCCCTACCCCTAATAGGACTTATTATGCTATTGGTATGGGCCTTTAGTGAAGGTTCCAATATTCACAAAAAGAACTGGGCCAAAGGAACGCTGATACTTTGGATTATCGGCTTCATTATTGCCTTCGCTTTCTTATTTCTTTTTGGTGGGATAGCGATTATGTCTCAGATTTTTAATTGATTAATTCAGAAGCCGAAGTGCGATTACATGAAACTTCGGCTTCTGTATTAAATTACCTCACAATAGCCTGTTGAATTACATATACAGAAATTGTTCCCAAAGGACTTAGTGATGTATCGTCAGCATGGTTGACCCCTTAGTCTTTTTTTCCAAACACCCGTTTGAACCAGGATTTCCTTTTTGTCTTTTTTGCTTGCTTCTTGGCTTTTTTTGATGCCTTTTCAAAGGTCATATTCTTATCCTTAAATATGTCATCAAAGAATTTCTCTATATCAGAGTCATCTATATGATCAACACAGTTCAAAGACTCTGAGTAGTTATTAGAAATACTAACATCTCTTAAATATCGACGTTTTAGGGCACTGTTTTTTCCTGCTTGCTGCAAAGTTTTGGCCACAATAGGCAGCGCGAGTGCACTACCTGATCCGTCAGAACCCTTTCTGAAATGTACCACAGGATAACTTGCTCCTACCCTCGTAGCTACAACCAAATCATTGTTATATGCTAAAAACCATGCGTCACCATAATCCTGAGAAGTACCCGTTTTCCCGGCAAGGGAAGACCTCACCCCATATACATTGCTCATTGATCTACCTGTGCCTTCTTTAACTGCCTTTTCTAGCATAGCCGTTAACAAACCACTAGTAGACTCCTTCAAAACAGACTCTTTTAAAACTACTTTTGGATGTTTGTAAAGGCTCCGGCCATCTGCTGTTCTTATTTCTTTGATAAAAACCGGGCTTATTCTCTTTCCTGAATTTGCAAAGGAGGAATAGGCAATAGCCATCTCGTACAAACTGGCTGTTGCGGTTCCTAAAGCAACTGAAGGCTTATTGACTAATTCTTGCGAGAAACCTAAAGCCTTCCAAGTATCCCTCAACACTTCAAAATCCTGCTGAAAAAACAGATTTACAGTGGGTATATTCATTGACCTGGACAAAGAAGCCGCCATAGAATATTTACCCCCTATAGAATGATCGTAATTCTGAGGTTGCCAATTATCATAATCTTCCAGAACAAGCTGATCATTATCAAGATAATGACAGGGCATGGCGCCTTGCTCTAGTGCTGACGCGTACAGAATTGGTTTAAACGCGGACGCTGTTTGACGTTGGGCAAAGATCTGATCATAGGGTTGGGTCCGGAAATCTATTCCACCTACCCAAGCCTTTATAAATCCATCATTCGGATCGATAGCTATAAGGCCTGCATGCAACAGGGTCAGTTGAAGAGCCAAACTATCTCTAACTGAAATGGAATCTGAAATAAATCCATTCCACCCAAATACTTCCCTCATTTTTCTAACATCAGCATGGTCCTCTAGCTGCAGTCTTTTCAGCTCCTTTTTTACCAGAACATCAAGCATTGCTTTATCAGAACCTTTTGCATACTGTTTGCTCAAACGCTCTTGCATTTTACCCAAATGAGACTTAAAAGCCCCAAGCGCGTATTGTTGTAATTCATAATCAAGTGTAGTTTCGATAATAAGACCACTCTTTTTAAGATCATAAACAGTATCAGATTGGCTGTTCAGGCCTTCCAATATCCTTGAGGCTTCTTTTCTGATCTGAACCAAATAATAATTGGCAGGCCCTTCTGATTGAAGGTTTGCATAGTCTAGCCTCAAAGGTAGTTTCTGAAGTTCATCTGTTTTTTCAGCCGTTAAATAGTCATACCTCTCCATTTGCTCCAGAACCACATTTCTCCTGCTTAAAGCATGTTCGGGATACAATCTCGGATTATAATAGGTATTGGCCTTTAACATGCCAATTAATACTGCTGATTCCTCAATTTTAAGTTGCTTTACTCCTTTATTGAAAAACCTGTGAGCAGCCGCTTCAATACCTAAAACATTTTCTCCAAAAGGAACTGTATTCAAATAAAGTGTAAGAATATCTTCCTTATTATAAATACTTTCCAGACGGTAAGCAAGGATGATCTCTTTGGACTTATTGACAGGCATGGATAGAAATCCGTAGTTCTTCCTCCCAAACATGTTTTTAGCCAATTGCTGAGTTATGGTACTTCCTCCTCCAGCACTTTTTTGCTGCAGTATGATAGATTTTACTAAAACTCTTAACAAGCTGCGAGAATCAACTCCTTCATGCTCAAAATAACGAGCATCCTCAGTAGCGACCAGGGCGTTAATTAAATGTGGAGGAAGCTGCTTATAGGCTACATTGGTTCTGTTATCAGCAAAAAACTTGCCTATGAGCTTTCCTTGATCCGACACGACCAAAGAAGCAGTTTCATTTTTAAATTCTTTCAGTTCTTTTTCTGAAAAGACATGACCGAACACACCCAAATAAATAAATCCAAGAAATATCCCGAATATAAGCAGGGCAAGTAGGGACAACTTAACAAAAAATACAATCAGTTTTTTTTTCATAACTCACAAAGGCAGATGATTTTGAACTGTACTCAAGTTTCAAAATTTAAGTGGTAGTAATTAATTTCTCATAACAACAAGCGTCGCGATATAGCCTGTAAGTATATTCCATTCCTTGTCGGCCAAAACAATACCATTCTCATCCAAGACCTTGAATTCGGCAGTATTTGGTCCTGAAGAACCTTGATTTAAAGCTTCAATATCAATTCGATTGAAACCTTCTCTTAAATCTACATTTATAGAATAATAACCTGCTTGAAGTGTGATACTTCTCCGAATCACTTCCTCATTAACGTATAATTTCACCCGATCACCATCTACATAACTATGGTCTCTGCATATGATTCGAATGGACTTAGAACTGGTTTCCAATTTTCCGAGTTCCAAGGAAGTTTGAAATTTTTTGATACTAACATCGCTACCATTCCAGTATTTAGACACAAGCACGTCCTTCTCTCTTTGGTTTAAGTCACTCATGCTCCGCTTCCTCTTTTCTGGAACAACACTAAGCGATGGAAATTTATCTGCAATATCCTTAAGGTTTCCGAACAAGGTAACAGTCTCAGCTTTTATATCTTTGGCATCAGCATTTTGAGGAGCAAATTGCTTTATATCATTGTTATCAGGCTGGTATTGAAAAGCGTCTGTTTGCTCTATATTATTATTGTCTATCTGAGAATATAACCCCAGAGAGAAGCAAAAAAACAAACAAGTGATAAGGATTTTTTTCAAAAGCTAATAAATGGTTTAACAAAAATTTTCCGCCGGGCAAATTACAAATTAATGCCTACCTTTTTATTAAAACTTTATTAAAACTTCTAAATCTCTCAATCCTATTACAGTTCGTTCTTATAAGTCTTCTGTATCTTTTTGATGGCATTATCGATCGATTTATCTGGCTCGATCACATTGAGTTCTCCCCAGAATTTAGGGTCAGAAAAACCTGAAGTCTGATCAGTAAGGATCACACTTCTTCTCATGCGATCTCTGTTTTTGATCATAACTTTCTGAGTATTATCCTTCCAATCTGTAGTTGCCATCTCAATAGCGACATGATAAATAGAATTGAATAATTTCTTGTCCCAATCAATCTTAAAACTCAACTCGATCCTACTGTAGCTAAAATGCCATTTACCATTTATTTCTTTGTAATCAACAATGTATTTGGTATCGAGAGGAATCACATCAGCATTCATTGGTTTTTTCTTTACAAAGAATTTTTTAGCTGTCTCTAGGTTACTCAAATTCAAACTAAAAACTGATTTAACCAAAGCAAAACTCTTTGTATCGATATACAATTTCCCTTTATAAAAAGGTTCCACTATGGAAGGTCTTTGCACGAAATCGATCACATACACATTTCTATTCTCCATGTTGATCATTTTGTCAAAAGTAAATTTATAAATATCTAACATGTCAGCCGAGAAAAACAGGTCCTGATTCCTGATCATGTCCATGCTTAAATTGTTATAAGGCCCTCCTTGCAGTTTGATAACCAACGTGTCAATTTTTCTATAATCAGTACTTTTCCTGGACTTTTCAAGTGTCACATAATCACCTTGGGCACCTCTTTGTTGTTTGTAAACATCAACTACTGCTTCTGAAAGAGAAGCATAAGTTCTTCTTTTCTTAATTGATTCTCTATAAAAAGCTTTTACGATGATTGGTTCAGTATAAGAGTTTGATTTCCTTCTTTCAATCACTTTTTTCAGGACTGATATTGGATCCGCTTCCACAAGATTCACATCAGGAAGTTCCTCAAATGATTCTTCCATGCTAATTTTCATTTCACCTTCGCCAAAAGAACTTAAAGGAATTTCCTTATTCTGATACCCCAGATAAGTAATAATCACTTGTTCATTTTTTAAAGCCGCCGGTACCTTAAGCAAAAACACACCTTCCAGATTGGAAATGGTAGAAATATTTGAATTGCTCACCGAAACCGAAGCATATTCCAGGGCCTTTTTGGTTTTGCCATCAACGATCATGGCTTTATATTCATTAAAGTCGGTGGACTTGTCATCCTGTGCGACTACCGAAGTTTGAACCACTAAAAAGACCAATATATACAAACAGCCACTTAATAATGATCCAAGGCTGCCACTTAACTTACTCTTATTCAATACCATAATGTTTTATTTTACAGATAATTTCAACACTCAAAATTAATTAATATTGATCAATTAGAAAAGGATTTTAACTTAAATATGAAGAAGGTCTGAATCCTTAAAAGGAATTAGCTGATCTTATGAATAATAGGATTGAAGGCCTTAGAAGCAATCAAAACTTTATCACCAATTTGCAGGCTCGTGGCCTCTTGGTCATTCGCAATCACCTTTACGAGATCCTTACCAATCAAGACAGTAACAATTACAATGAAATCCTGTTTAACCATACTGATCACCTCTCCAGTAAATTGAAACTTTGCATTGACTCTGTCATTGGTAAACATATCAGCCGGGTTTCCCTGTCTTATAATTTTGCCATGATCCATTTCAATCATAAAATCTGACAAGCGAATGATCTCTGAAACATCGTGGCTAATCAATAGAGTGGTCAAACCAAATTCTCTATGTACTTCAAGAATATAAGATTGAAGTTTCAATCTCATTTCATGGTCTAGGGCAGAAAGAGGTTCGTCTAATAGCAGCATCTTTGGCTGGCTAACAAGCGCTCTGGCAAGCGCAACCCTTTGTTTTTGACCTCCGGATAAAGTATTTGGTTTCCTGCTTTGCAATTGACCCAAATCTATAATGTCAACTAATTTATCAACGATAGCTTTTGACTGACCCTTACCCACACCATAACACAGGTTCTCTCTCACAGTCATATTTGGAAAAAGCGCATATTCCTGAAATACAAAACCAATATTTCTTTTTTGAGGTGGCAGGAATATGTTCTGAGTAGTATCTGTCCATACAACCTCACCCATGCTGATATAGCCATTCTCTGGATTCATCAGTCCGGCAAGAAGCATTAGTAACGTACTTTTACCTGCTCCTGATTTTCCATATACAGTTATGAGTTTACCCTCTTCAAACTGCATCTTTAGATCCAGCTTCATTTCTCCTGTAGAGGATTTTAATATTTTTTGAAGCGAAATTTCAATCATCTCGACCAAATTTAGTGAAGTATCCTCCATTGACAAGATACACCATGAGAAGAATGACAAAGGTAATTCCAAACAAAATTAAAGAATAGGTATTGGCTGCCCCATAATTTAAACTTTCAACTTCGTCATAAATGGCAATAGAAGCTACTCTTGTTTTTCCCGAAAGGTTCCCTCCGATCATCAAAACAACGCCGAACTCACCTATCGTATGAGCAAATGCAAGTATAATTCCTGTGATCATTGAAGGTTTCATATTAGGTAATAAAACCCTGATCAAAGTGGTCAATTTTGATTTCCCCATCACATAGGACGCATTTTGAAGTGAAGGTGATAAATTGGCAAAACCCGCCTGAATGGGATGCACCATAAAAGGTAAACTATATATCAAAGAGCCCAATACAAGACCTTCAAATGAAAACACAAGTCTGATGCCAAGCCATTGATCCAGCCAATTTCCAAAAGCATTTGAAGGACTGAAAGCCAGCAACATATAGAAACCAATTACTGTAGGAGGCAACACCAGTGGCATACTGACAAGGGTTTCTGCAATCGGTTTTATCTTGGATCGCGTATACGCCAGCCAATAAGCCAAAGGAATTGAAATGATCAATAACAGGCCCGTAGTGATGAAAGCTAGTTTAAAAGTGAGTAGTAGTGGGTTCCAATCTATCATTTTGATAACATCAATTCATTGGTTTTTACCATTGCCGTCAACTCCATACCCAGAACAATCTGTAATTGTTTAACAGCATTTGAGGTAATAATCGAAGTAATCTTTCCCATTTCAGTCTCAATGCTGACCTTACTCAATAAAGTATCAGATTCGATATGACTTACCTTTCCTTTCATTTTATTTCTCAGACTTATGCCGCTCATATCTCCTACTCCTAGTATCACTTCTGTTTCTTTAAAAATCACATTCACCTCATTATCCATATATAAATAAGGTGCTGTTTCAGGAGTATCTATGAGTATTGTTGAAAATATGACTGATGCGACCTTCACTTTTACAATCGAAAGATCCCCGTTGACCTTAATACTATCTATATGTCCTTTTAAAATATTCATCTCAGTGGTTCATATCATAGCCAAACTTATGCAAAATTTCCTTGCCTTCTGAGGAAAGTATATAATCCCTGAATTGAATCGCTTTGGTTTTAAAATCGTTGCGGTTCTTTAAAACAACCATGCCCTGTGCCATCGGTGAATACAAGTCTTTATTGATTTCGGTCCAAACTCCGCGACCTTTCATTTGTGATGACAAGACCACTGATTTGGAGGTAAAACCCAGATCCACAGATTTTGAAATGATAAACTGGTTGGTTTGTGCGATACTTTCGCCATATACAAGCTTTTTTCGAATCGTTTCTTCAATACCAATGTTTCGAATCACTTCCATAGCAGAAACTCCATATGGTGCCGTTTTTGGATTTCCTATAGCAATATGAGTGATCTCTTCAGACTTTAGCGTTTCCAGATCAGGTGTAACATCATCATGTAAGGTCAATAAAATAAGATTTCCATAGCCATAGATATCTGGTTCGAAGAGCGCTAAATTCCTATTATACAGTTCCTGGGGGTATTTCATGTCAGCTGAAAGCAGCAGATCAAAAGGGGCTCCTTCAATGATCTGAGCAGTCAATTTTCCACTGGAGCTCACTATAATTTCACATTCTATTCCTGATCTGTCGGAAAAATCATCTACAAGCTCTTGTATTGCGAATTGAAGGTTCGCTGCCACTGCGATCCTTAGCCTATTTTTATGTTCGACATCGCACGAAAATAAAAGGGTTAATAAGATGAAACCAAATGAGAAAAGTATTTTACGATAAAAATATGCACCGAGCATCTACAAATTTTAAATGTAAAAATACAAGAACTTTTCGATTTCCGGAAGATATACTTCTATCATCATTATAAAACATAAAAGGGTTGCTCAGCCTTACAGACCGAAACAACCCATATATACAATATCAAATTATTTTATGCTTTTTCTGGCGACAGGTATTTATACACTATTCCTGCTAAAGCCGCACCAACAATAGGCGCTACCCAAAACAACCACAATTGACCGGTGGCCCAATCTCCAACAAATAGTGCCTGACTTGTACTTCTAGCAGGGTTCACTGAAGTATTGGTTACAGGAATACTGATCAAATGAATCAACGTAAGTGCCAAACCAATGGCTAATCCACCAAACCCTTTAGGAGCTTTTGAATGTGTTGCACCTAAAATCACTATCAGAAACATAAAAGTCATCACAATTTCAGTGACAAGCGCTGCAGTCATACTATAGCCTCCAGGTGAATGTTCTCCAAAACCATTGGCAGCAAATCCGCTACCAACAAGATCAAAGCCATCCTTTCCACTTGCAATCAAGTACAAAATTCCTGCACCAGCAATACCTCCAAGAACCTGAGCGGCGATATAAGGAATTAGATCTTTCTTATCAAAACGTCCTCCTATCCATAATCCCACTGATACCGCTGGATTTAAATGACAACCGGAAACATGACCGATCGAATAGACCATGGTAAGCACGGTAAGCCCAAAAGCCATTGAAACTCCTACAAATCCGATTCCCAACTCCGGGAATCCCGCTGCCAATACAGCACTTCCACAACCTCCCAGTACAAGCCATAGCGTACCAATAAATTCTGCTACTAATTTTTTCATTATTATAAAGTTTAGTTATTATGATCTCTAAAATCAATACACTACGGATCAAAGAGACTTAGTTGACCCCTAATTTAAACATTTTTTTTAAACAAATTTTCATCTATTATTCACAATAGAATCAAGAAAAAAATAATTAGAAACCTACTTAGTGTTCGCTAAATAAAAGGCCTTAATATTCCATTCAGTTAAACTATTGTAGTTCTTATGTATTAAGGGTTCAATGATACTCGGTTTAAGGTTTTTAGCCGAATAATTTTGTTATCTATACTTTAAATAATTAATATTACATGTCCTAAAATGACCTGCTCAAAATTCTGACATTGAACCTAAAACTGTTTACAAACATTAAATAAGCTTATCAAAATAAAACCAATCAAATGAAAACATTCGACTCAACCAAAAGGCTTATTTCGCTAGATATGCTAAGAGGATTAACCATTGCCTTGATGATTGTCGTCAATAATCCTGGCTCATGGGAACATCTATATTGGCCCTTGTCTCATGCCTCCTGGCACGGAATCACAGTTACTGATTTTGTCTATCCATTCTTTATTTTTATCGTTGGCGTATCCATTGTTCTTTCGGCTTCAAAACAACTGGATGCTGGGGCGGATAAGAAAAAAATGAAAAAGAAAATTTGGATCCGTTCCTTAAAAATATTTGGATTGGGAATTTTACTCAGTCTGTTTCCTGACTTTAATTTTATAGAATTGAGAATCCCGGGGGTATTGCAACGTATTGCTATTGTTTATCTTATTTGTGCACATATTGGTCTGGCTACGAATTGGAAGGGACAGGTGAAAATTGCTGTTTTTCTGCTTGTTGGCTACTGGCTGGCTATGATGCTAATTCCTGTTCCGGGCATTGGTGCAGGTGTGTTGGAACCAGGTAAAAACCTTGCGGCATGGATCGACAGTATAGCAATACCACTTCGTATGTACCAAGGTACATGGGATCCTGAAGGCTTATTGAGTACTCTTCCGGCAATTGCCACGGGAATTACAGGAATGCTGGCAGGCCAATTGTTGAAACAGGAAATGAGCATCGAAAAAAAATTAAATTATATGTTCTTCATTGGGTTTCTTTGCATTTTGATCGGTTATACCTGGGATCTTGTATTTCCATTGAACAAAAACCTGTGGAGTAGTTCTTTTGTGATGTTTACTTCAGGCTGGGCTTTTATGTCATTTGCCGCCTGTATACTTATTGTTGATGTACATGGCTATAAAAAAGTAGCTAATTTTGGTGTGATCTATGGCAGTAATGCGATTACGATATATGTTCTTGCAGGTATGCTTCCTGAGCTTTTAAACGGTGTACTTGGTGTAAAAGGGCTATTCTTTAATGGTTTGGTTGGCATAGGAATGGCTCCTAAACTGGCCTCAGCATTATGGGCCTTTGCATACATGATGATCTGTTTTATCCCGGCTTATATTATGTATAAGAAAAAAATATTTATCAAAGTATAATATGGCTGAATACTAAACAAGTGTTTATAATTTCTTGGAGAAATCTGTTGAAAATTTCCAACAATTTCGTAAATTATAGGGTTACATAAATCATTAGTTTTCATTTAAAACAATTCATTATGAACCCAATCACTTTTTTATTAGTTATCCTCGTTGTTTTCTTGTTATCCGGCATTCGAATCGTGTATGAATACAAAAGAGCCGTTAAATTCAGATTTGGAAAATTTGTTGCCCTTCTCCAACCGGGAATCAGATGGATTATACCTGTTATAGACAGAATTCAGGTTGTTGATATCAGGGTAATCACAATTAATATTCAAAAACAAGAGGTAATGACCAAAGACAATGTGCCCTGTCA
Organism: uncultured Flavobacteriaceae bacterium; assembly: GCA_964586115.1. Lineage (GTDB taxonomy): Bacteria > Bacteroidota > Bacteroidia > Flavobacteriales > Flavobacteriaceae > Lutimonas. The sequence goes on from CAZPHF010000020.1 coordinate 13,099, forward strand.
TATTAACGGTGTGTTATTCTTCAAAATTGATGATGCTACCAAAGCGATTCTGCAAGTTGAAGATTTTGAATTTGCTATTTCTCAAATGGCCCAAGCATCACTTCGTGATGTATGCGGAAAAGTAGAACTGGATACCATCCTTTCTGAAAGGGAAGAAATAGGAAGAAACATTAAAAATATTGTTGAACAGGAAACTGAAATATGGGGCATCTCTATTCAGGATGTAAAGATCAAAGACATTGAATTACCCGAAAACATGAAACGCTCCATGGCCAATCAGGCAGAGGCAGAGCGATCAAGAAGAGCAAGAATAATACTTGCTGAGGCAGAAGAACAAGCCGCCGGCAAACTGCTTGAAGCAGGAAAGATCATCGATCAATCTCCTTCGGCCATAAAACTTAGATTATATCAAACTTTGTCAAATATAGCCAGTGAGAAAAATTCAACGATCGTTTTTCCATTCCCTGAAGAAGCGCTTACCAATAGAAAGTGATGGTCTTATACCAAGATAAAATAAGATCAAGCGAAAATACTATGGCACATAAATGCCTTTAAAACAACCGGTCTTTTTGTATCTTGTTGCTTTAATTGAATAACTATGATCCAAACCTATAAAAGAAATCCCAAGTTACAAAAGTACTATCATACCATTCTTATTGGATCGGGTATGGGCTGCCTTTCAGCAGCTGCCATTTTAGCTAAAGAAGGTCATAAAGTTCTTATTTTGGAACAGCATTATACGGCTGGCGGATTTACACATGTTTTTAAAAGAAAAGGCTATGAATGGGATGTAGGTATCCATTATATTGGTGATATGCAGCGTCCAAAAAGTGCCATGAAAAAATTGTTTGACTATGTGACCAACAGCGAACTAAAATGGGCTGATATGGGGGAGGTCTATGACAGGATCATTATAGGGGATCGATCCTATGATCTTGTAAAAGGATTGCAAAATTTTAAGGAGAAACTTATTACGTATTTTCCAGAAGAAGAGCAGGCCATTCTGGCCTATATAGACATCATATTCGCGGCAAACAGAACCGCTGGTAAATTTTACATCAACAAAGCTTTACCTCCATTTTTAAGCAAACTCTTATACGGATGGATGACAAAACCCTTTTTTAAATATTCCGACCAGACCACTGACGAAGTCCTTAGAAAACTCACCAGTAATGAAGAGTTGATCAAAGTACTCTCTGGCCAGTATGGTGATTATGGTCTTCCCCCTAAGCAAAGCAGTTTTTTTATGCATAGCACCGTAGTCAAACATTATTTTGGAGGGGGTAGCTTTCCAATTGGTGGCTCTTCCCAGATTGTAAAAACAATCGATCCTGTTATCGAGGCTTCAGGTGGTAGTATAATAATTAGTGCCGAAGTAGATCAGGTAATGATTGAAAACAACAAAGCAGTTGGCGTAAAAATGAGTGATGGCAAAATTATTTCATCGACCAATGTGATCAGTGGGGCCGGATTACTAACCACTTATGAAAATCTCTTACCTCTTGACATTGTTCAAAAACACGCTTTAAAATCTCAGTTAAAAAAGATAAAACCATCTGTATCTCACGCATGCTTATACATTGGACTAGAAGGAAGTCCTGAGGATTTAGAACTGCCAAAAACGAATTTATGGCTCTATCCTGAAGGCACTGATCACGATCAATCCGTCAAAAACTACACTGAAGATATTGAACAGGAATTTCCAGTTGTCTATGTTTCCTTCCCGGCAGCTAAAGACCCTGATTGGTCGAACCGCTATCCCGGCAAAAGTACCATTGATATCATTACCCTCTTGCCCTATGAAGTATTTAGTGACTGGGAGAACTCCAAATGGATGAAAAGAGGTGAGTCGTATGAGAGTCTAAAGGAGAAGATTTCGCAAAGATTGTTAGAAAAACTTTATGAGCAATTGCCTCAGGTAAAGGGAAAAGTCAGGCATTATGAATTGAGCAGTCCTTTAACAACCAAACATTTTATGAACTACAGCAAAGGTGAGATTTATGGGCTTGATCATAGCCCGAGTCGTTTCAGGCAAAAATTTCTTGTACCCCGTACACCAATAAAAAACTTTTATCTTACCGGACAGGATATCGTGACAGCCGGCGTAGGTGGAGCCCTATTTTCCGGTTTACTCACTGCATCAGCAATGACGGGTAAAAACTTTATGAAAAAAATTGTAGGCTCCTGACCCACCCATATGTGAGGATCTCGGAGATGAGGGTTTCACTTCTGAGGGTATCAGAACTGAAGGTCTCACTTCCCAGAATCTCGGGAGTGAGACCTTTAGTTTTATTTAACCCTGTTTTCCAAATCTTTACGATCTATTCGTAACAATCTTTCAATCGCTTGACCATTTCTAAAAGACTGAACCCTTAAGCTATAATTCCCTGCAGGGAGTTCAAACGGACCTTCATATTTCAACCCAAAAGAAACAGGATAGGTGTTATCTATGGTATAATACATGTCTATATCTGAGAAAGGATTTTTCAATTCACACATCAACTTTCTACCTTCTTTATAAACCCTGACCTCAGGCTCATAGATCGTTTTGGCAACATTAATACCTTTCTGGTCAAATCTTTTAAAATGCGACTCGGTTCTTTTCAGAAAATTTTCCCAGTCTTTAGATTCCTTAGGGCTCCATAAAGATTCTGACAAAGCCATTGCTCTTGGGTAAGTCATGTAATAAGCAAAGGATAAATTTGGCACCTCTTCGGTCCAAAGGTTTCCCTGGCCGCCTAAAATCAAGTCGGGATCTAATACAAAGTCGGGAACCGGTTCAAAACTATACGCCTTTCGAAGGGATAAATCGTCATAAATTTTGTTTTCAACGCTATAATCACCTTGAGTGAAGTCAAGATATGTAAAATCATTAGGCGTCATTACCACCTTATGACCAAGACCAACAGCTTCAATTCCTCCCTTCATTCCTCTCCAGCTCATCACTGCTGCCCCGTCAACCAGACCCCCATATAGGATTTCATCCCAGCCTATCATTTTCTTACCCTTGCTACTGATAATTTTTTCAACACGCTTCACAAAATAACTTTGCAACCCCATACCATTTTCGATACCGTTTTTGGCCATAAAGTCCTGAACTTTTGCATCCTCTTCCCAGTAGCCATGATAGCTCTCGTCACCTCCCATATGAATATAGTCACCTGGAAACAGTGCGGCTATTTCGTTAAAAATCATATCTAAAAATGCATAAACAGCAGGGTCAGCAGGATTCAAAGTGTTTTCAATATTCATTTTAAATTCCCCGTTAGCAGGCCAATCGACAAACTTAGCCCCTGGATTTACCTGTGTAAATTCTTTCTTAGTTGAATATTGTGGATAGGCGGCCAACAATGCCATACTATGCCCGGGAACATCTATTTCGGGAACAATAGTAATATTTCTTTCTGCCGCATAAGCTACAACCTCCTTGATTTGTTCTTGTGTATAAAATCCACCATAGGTGGTTTTCTCTGACTTCTTTGGTTGAGCTCTTCCCGATCCAAAACTCCCGTACCTTTCAACCCTCCATGCTCCTACTTCGGTCAATTTTGGGAAGGTTTTGATCTCAATTCTCCAGCCTTGGTCATCGGTCAAATGCCAATGGAAAACATTGAATTTATAGGCCGCCATTTCATCCAGATAGGCCTTAACTTCCTCTACAGTAAAGAAATGACGACTTACATCAAGCATCAAGCCTCTCCAACCGAACCTTGGAGCGTCTTGAATAATACATGATTTTATATGAACTGGAAGCAATTCACCTTCTGCAGAAACTTCTCTTTTGACTGGAAACATTTGCTTCAATGTTTGCAATCCGTTAAAAGTACCTGCGGTCGAATTTGCCATAAGCAATATACCATCAGGCTCTATCACTAAATGATATCCTTCAACTCCTAAGGTATCTTCGGCAGTTTCATTAATTCCTATTTTTAAAGTCTTTACACCAGAACTATCTATTGATGTAACATCAATATCAATTCCCATTTTTTCAAACTCAGCACCAAATAAATCCAGCTGATTTTTCAATTCCTGGCTTTCAGACAATAATTGTAATTTAAATCCGTCATTGATCACTAATTCACCATCGGATACCTCATAGGATCTTGGCGTTGGAATAATTTGATGTTGAGCCTCAATCAAGGAAGTAGTTAAAAGCATTAAAAACAGCACTATAGATGTGATTCTATTCATTATTATCGGATTGAAAATTATTAATATAAGAAAGTGGGAATTTACTTGAATTCAACAAATTATACTAGGCTTTATGACAAAAAAATACAGGTCACATATTGTTTCCTGTATTTTTCAGTCTAATCTAAAATTAAGCTAATCAACTTATTTCTATTCTACAGTCATACTAATTGCTTGTGATGGATATGTTAATCCATGACCGAATTGGTATAATGGATCTTTGGAATCGTAAGGTACATCCTCTTTTTGATTCTCTACGGCTTCCCAAGAAGAAGGAAGTTCGAATGGAAGCTTGCCTTCAGGACTTGCCTGGCCAAAGAGTAATTCGTTTAAGACCTCATCAGATAGACCAAAATCAGCCATCAAAGCGCCACTTGCTTCTGAAACCTCAGTTAAAATAGCAGCTCTATCTAAATTTACAACCACAATAGATGGTTTTTTAGAGATCAAATCAAGAATTTCCCTTTTCTCTTCTTCGCTATAATACAGTCTTCCCTGGTGGAAATAACTTTCAAGAAAATAATCATCACGCTCGTCATATGGTGTTTTAATCCTTGATAAAATAACGTCAGCTTCTTCAGGGCTCGAAACTAGTTCTCCGTAAGTATTTAGTACTGAATCATCCATCATCCCTTCAGCATATATTTTAGTGCCCTTTTTCAATGGGAGCAAATTGTCATTTTTCAATAAAACGGCGGCTTTTGCCTGCGCTATTCTACCCATCTCCCTAAAGGTTGTTTTTCCAGCAATTTTATTTGCCTCATCCTCATTTACATATGGATCGTCAAAAAGACCCAACCTGAATTTATCTCTCATAATTCGTTTAACCGACTCATCAATTCTGGCTTCAGTTAGTTGACCCGACTGCACTAACTCAATGATTAATTCAGGGCTACTTTCTCCTCCAAATTGATCACAACCAGCGTCGATTACTTTTTTCGTCCTTTCAGCAGGACTTAAATCTTCCACACCCCAGGCACGAGCGTCGCCCACCCTGCTGCCATTAATGATGTTCCAATCAGTACAAATTACACCATCAAATCCATATTTTTCTCTCAACAGGCTTGTGATGATGGTTTTATTAAAGGCAAATGCCACATTCTCATCTGTCTGATCAACAGGAATACCGTAATAAGGCATGATTTGGGCCGTATTGGCAGCAAAAGCTCCTTTTTCAAAAGGGATCAGATGATAGTCAAAATTTTTACCTGGATATACCTGATTTTTCCCATAAGGAAAGTGTGCGTCTTCTCCTTTTTCCTGAGGGCCTCCTCCTGAAAAATGTTTGGTCATACAGGCCACACTTTCAGATCCCAGTGAATCTCCCTGAAATCCTAATACATAGGCCTTGGTCATCATAGCCGATAACTCGGCATCTTCACCAAAGGTCCCGTTAGATCTTCCCCATCTTGGCTCTGTAGCCAGATCAGCCATTGGATGCAGGGCTAGCCTAATTCCAGTAGCCAAATATTCCTGTCTTGCGATATTGCCAAATTCCCGCACAAGGAGTGTATCCCTGGAGGCAGCAAGACCGAGTGAGGTTGGCCATTGAGAGAAGGTTGGAGTGCTCAAAGCAGCTCCAGGATTGTGTTCCGAACCATGCCTCGGGTCAGAAGCTATTGTAATAGGTATCCCTAATCTGGTTCTTTCTCCAATGAACTGTATATTATTATTGTATCGGGCCAGAATATGAGCTTCGTATGCATGCATGATGTTGAAACTGTTCATTTTCCTGTTAACAAGCATCTCCGAACTTGACGGCATCATCAGCGTCATCATGATATCAATCGGATTTGTGGAGAAAAAAGGTTTATCAATTGGATTGCCTTCAGGGGTCATTCCAATCATGGTGATAAACATAGTTCCAGCTTTTTCCTCAAGTGTCATTTGAGAAACAAGATTGTTAACCCTGTCTTCAACTGATGCCCTTCCATCTTCATAAGTATCCAGCTTTCCATTCTTGTTTAGGTCTCTGAATGAATAACCATTTATATTCAATTCAGGAGCTTTCTCACTAAGTCTTGCGTAGCTGTCTTTTGCCTTGCTAGACATACGACTATATCCTATAAAACCTGTGAGAACCAATAAAACCAGCACTGTAACAAGTACTATTCCGCTAATCTTCAATATTTTTTTCATTCCTTAATGTGTTTGAATGACACAAATATATAGAAAAGTTTTATTGTGTACAAATGACACAATATTTTTTTTATATATTTGTTTGATGAAAAGTAAAGACTTTGTGGGAAATAAAGTATTCGATCTGGACCAATTGATCCCAGGTCAATCTATCGACTGTGTGATTATCGGTTTTGAGCAACAAGAGTTAAAGGTTCTTGTGCTTAAATGGAAGGCAAAAGGAAATATTTGGGCCTTACCTGGTGGCTTTATATATAAGGAAGAAGACATGGATAAAGCCGCGATAAGGGTGTTAAAGGAAAGAACAGGTATAGAGCTTCCTTTTCTGGAGCAGTTTAAAACCTTTGGCAATGTAGGAAGACGCGATATTGACATTCTTATCAAAAATATGAAATCTATTGGTGTAAATGAAAAGATGTCTGAATGGTTCAAGCAACGGTTTATAACTACTGGTTACTTGTCTCTGGTCGATATTCAAAAGTGCGATCCTAAACCTGATTTTTCCAGTGAAATGATCAAATGGGCATCCTTGGATGAATTACCTGATCTTATTTTTGATCATAATGATATTGTAAAAACGGCGATTGATTATATTAAAAATCAAATCAACTATTTGCCTATAGGCCTCACCCTGCTTCCACAAAAGTTTACAATGAAGGAACTACAGGGCTTATACGAATCTATTTTAAGGAAAAAATTAGATCGTGGTAATTTTCAAAGAAAGATGTTAAAACTTGACATCTTTATCAGGCATGAAAAACATCTGGAAGGAGGCGCACATAAGGCCCCTTATTTGTATTCTTTTGACAATGAAAAATACAATAAACTTTTAGAAAAGGGATTTGGGTTTAATTCCTGATCCAAGATCTCCATTAATTATTGGGGTAAACGTTCTATAATGAATTCACAAGAAATGAATCTGTTATTAAAGTACTTTCCGATGAACTAGGCCCCACATACAATTCATATTCCATCTCTTCAATTTTCCATTCTTTCGCTTTCGGATCATACCAAGCTAAATCCGGAACGGCTACTTCAAGCTCAACTGTTTTTGTTTCTCCCGGACTCAATAAGACTTTATCAAAAGCGCGAAGTAATTTAACAGGTCTGTCAACACTTGAATTTTTGAATCCTATATACAATTGAACTATTTCCTCTCCAACCACATCTCCCTGATTACTCACGTCTATGCTTGCCTTAAGTGTTCCTTCTTTAGACAATGAAGCCTCTTCAACCCGAAGATTATCGTATGAATAAGTAGTATAACTCAATCCGTATCCAAAAGGATAGGCTACTTCAATATTTTTCTTATCAAATAAGGTATAGCCATGGTAGTAGCCATATTCTATTTTTAAGGTATAGGGATTAAAATAAGGATAATCCTCATCGTTTCTCGCAATGGAAAATGGCAATTTACCACTTGGATTCACTTCTCCATAAAGCACGTTGGCGAGGGCTGTTCCTCCTTGCATTCCACTGTACCAGGCAAATAAAATACCCGATACTTCCGCTTCCCAGGAGTTCATATTGATAGCACTACCACCTACATAAACTACAATGATATTTTTGTTGCTTTTCGCAACTTCATGAATCAGCGCCTCATCTTCTGGCAACAAACGTAAATTTTCTCTGTCACCTCCTATTCCTTTTTCACCTAATAACTTTCCAGCTTCAGCGGATTTCCCCATGTCATCTTGAAGATTTATATATTCTCCTTCTTCTTCAAAGGTATAGCCAACAACTATAATTACCTGATCAGCTTCTTTCGCTTTTTCAGCAGCTATGTTCACATCAGGCCCGTCATACAATTCCACTTCATTGCCCAAACGGGCATTAAAATCTTGAATTCCTTCGAAAGGAGTAACAATATCCAGAGAGGTTGAATTGCTACTGGCATGATCACCGGTGTTTTCCATGTTGGAAATTTTTCCCAATACCAACACCTTCATCTCCTTGCTTGCTTCTAAAGGCAATACTCCGTCATTCTTGATCAATACCATGCCTTTTTCAGCTGCCTCTTTCGCCAATGCTACATGAGCATCAATGGATATCAACTCTTTTGGATATTTATCCTCATCATCTGAAAAAGCATATTTGAGCCTTGTTTTCAAGGTTCGTATGACCATTTTATCTATATCTGCTTCGGTGATTTCTCCTTCTTCTATTCCTTTTTTCAGCGTCTTATATTTATATACCTGCTGATAGGGCATTTCAACATCAAGTCCGGCCTTGACACTTCCGATAGCGTCATAGGTACCTTGAAACCAATCAGAGGAAACAAAACCTTCAAAACCCCATTCATCTCTTAGAATATCATTAAGTAGATATTTATTATTAGCCATATATTCTCCCAAAACCTTATTATAGGCACTCATCACAGAGGCTGGCTTGCCTACCATTATCGTCTTCTTAAAATGAGGTAAATACACCTCTCTTAAGGCTCTTTCATCCAGGGTAACATCAACCACAAATCTGGAATTATCCAGACTGTTCAATGCAAAGTGTTTTGGACAAGCCATCACCTGCTGGCTTTCAATTCCTTTTACGGCGGCAACACCAAATTCTCCCAATAGCCAAGGATCTTCTCCATAGGTTTCCTGAGCCCTTCCCCATGCCGGATGACGCAATAAATTAATACAGGGCGTGGCAGCGTAATTTACCTTATTGGCCCTCATTTCAGCAGCGATCACCTCATTAATCTTCTCTTCTAAATCAATATCCCAACTTGCGCCTCTGGCCATTCCCACAGGGAAAGTGGTGACGCTCATAATGTCCTGATCCATGACCCTTGCTCCTCTTGGTCCATCTGACAGAACCCATGGCGGAATATGTAATCTTTTATTTTCACCCACATACACATGTGGGAATCTTTCTTTAACTAAAAAACCGATCGCCAGTTTTGGTATTTGCCATATTTTCTCACCATACATTTGGTCTATTTTCTCTTCAAGCGTCATTTGACCCACCAAATCTACCGCCAGTGCATCATATCCATCTTCATTTGATGGCTCAGCCAATAACTCTTTATTGGCTTGCAGGTCATACATATTATAATTGATACTCTTATAGTAGACCCCTCCTGCAAGGATAATCAGTAAGAGCAATACTATCCCTAATCCCTTTAAAACTTTAATCGCTATTTTTTTCATAAATCAGTTATTGTGTAACTATGACACAATATTACGATAAAAGAATATTTTGGCAAAATAAAATCGTTATTTTTACTTTAAATGGGGGTAGATGTTACTGATAATATCAGTCTCATGAAATTATACTAATTCAAGTAAATATTATTCTCTCTTTCTATAGCTGAGAATGGCCCAGGAATAGAAAAACAGCGCAAAAGAAATAAGGGCAATTAATTGTCTTGTCAGATCTCGAATATCACTTCCTTTTAAATAGACCATTCGAAGTACCTGAATAATGTATTTAAGCGGGCTGAAATCACTGATTCTTTGTGCCCAGGCAGGCATATTCTCAACCGGAGTATACAAACCACTCAGAAAAATAAAGGTAAGTACAAAGAAAAACATCATAAACATGGCCTGCTGGATCGTAACGGCATAGTTGGAAATCACCAAACCAAAACCAGAAAAGGAAACGATAAAGAGGCTCGCAAAAAAGTATATGGTGAGCACACTTCCCTGAGGGATGAGCTTCCAAAAGAACAGGGCGATCAACATACCAAGGCTCAGCACAAAATACCCGATAATCCAATAAGGGATGAGTTTTGAAAGGATAAAGACCGATCTCTTTATGGGCGTGACATTGATCTGTTCTATGGTCCCACTTTCCTTTTCACCCACAATATTTAATGCTGGTAAAAACCCACAGATCATGGCCAGTATCATCACCATCAATGCGGGCACCATATACACTTCATATTTTAAGGTAGGATTATACCTGTACAAGGGTACAATCTCCAGACCAGGTTGCTTCAATGCTTGATTTCCACCTAAAATTTCAGTTCGAATATCCTGATTAAAGTCGTTGATCACCGCATTTAAATAAGCACTTCCCAGCCCACCCTTATTTCCATTAACCGCATTGGCTGATATCATTAAAGAGGCCTTTCGGTCTCTGTTCATATTTGACTGAAAGTTTGAAGGAATCTCAAGGATCACATCCGATTCATCTAATTCTATGCTGTGCAGCGCCTCTTGATAACTATTAGATACATCTGATATCTTAAAATAACCTGAAGCCTGTACCTTTTGTATCAACTCTTGTGAGTAGCTGCTCTTATCATGGTCAACCACACTAAGGGCTATGTTCTTTACTTCAAAATTTGCAGCAAAAGGATAAATGATCAAGGCCACAATGGGAAGGGCAATGATCATACGAGGAATAAAACCATTCCTGCGTATTTGTTTAAACTCTTTTTCTATCAAATATTTAAGCATCATTATTCCAGTCTGATTTTAAATTTTTTAAGACTTAGGCCTATTAAAAAAACAGCCATAAAGCTCAGTACAAGTATTTCTTTTGCAATGGAGGCAAAGCCAACCCCTTTGATCATGATGGCTCTTGTTGCAGAGATATACCACTTTGCCGGGATCACTTGTGCAATTCCTTGCAGAATCAAGGGCATATTCTCAATGGGAAACATCAAACCGGACAACATGATTACAGGGAATATCAATCCCATTACAGAAAAAAGTAGGGCCGCGATCTGCGAATCAACCACTGATGAAATAAGCAAGCCTAAGGCAAGAGAGACAAAAATAAAGATCACTGATACAAAAATCAACAGCAACAAGCTACCCACTATCGGCACGTTTAGTACAAAAACTGCCAGAAAAAGCACCGTTGCAAAATTTATCAGGGAAAGCGTAAAATAAGGCACCACCTTGGCCAATATGATGAGTAATGGCGGCATGGGAGAAACCAGAATTACCTCCATGGTACCCAATTCCTTTTCCCTGGCGATCGAAACAGAACTCATCATGGCACAGATCAACATAAGGATCATACCCATAACTCCAGGAACAGTACTATAAGCCCCTTCAAGTGTTGGGTTATATAAAAGTTTGATCTCGGTATGAATCGTATAGGGCACTTCCCTTCCCTGATTCAGATCACCTAAATATTCTCTGATAATTCCTGAGGCATAGTTCGTTAATGTTGAGGCCGTATTGGGGTCGGTCCCATCCGAAATTAACAGTACCTGAGCCTCTCCGGTTTGTAAAAGATTTTGATAAAATTTTTCACTAAAAACGACTACAAAGCCTGTTCTGCCTTCCTTAAAAACCTTTTCAATGTCTTTAGGGTCAGTGAGATATTCTTCCAGTGTAAAATACTCACTGATTTGAAGTTTATTGACAATGGCCTGTGTGCTTATATCTTTGGAAGGATCAAACACAGCAAAACGGGTATTCTTGATCTCGGTAGTTATGCCATAACCAAACAAAAGGATCATAAGTACGGGAAGCAATAACAAGACCATAGTTGTCCATCTATCACGAAAGATGTGATAGAACTCTTTTTGGGTAAATACAAGGAATTGCTTCATAATTCTTTGGTTTGTTCCTTTGCTCGTGCCAGTTTCTTAAAAACTTCATCCATATTACCTGCTTTGAATTGGAGCTTTAAGTTTTTAGGGCTGTCAAGGGCCTCAATTCTTCCATCTACCATGATAGATACCCTGTCACAGTATTCGGCCTCATCCATATAATGGGTCGTGACAAATACGGTAATACCCGAATCTGCTGCTTCGTAGATCATCTCCCAAAACTGTCTTCGGGCAATAGGATCAACCCCTCCGGTTGGTTCATCAAGAAATACGATTCTTGGCTTGTGAAATATCGCTGCAGAAAAAGCCAGTTTTTGTTTCCAGCCCAGAGGAAGGGATTTCACCATGGTATTTTTTTCCTCTTCGAACCCCAAACGTTGAAGAAGTGCGTCAATATTACTATTGATCTCCTTTTCAGGCATACCATAAATACCGGCGTACAACCTTAAATTCTCCCATACTTTAAGATCATCATAGAGGGCAAATTTTTGACTCATATAACCAATGTGTTTTTTGATCATCTCAGACTCATTTTTGATGTCAAATCCTGCCACTTCACCTGAGCCAGAAGTCGGATGAATCAAACCACACAGCATTCTCATTGCCGTGGTTTTTCCCGCTCCATTGGCACCCAAAAATCCAAAGATCTCTCCCTTTTCAACCTCAAAGCTAATCTTGTCAACAGCGGTAAAGCTCCCGAATTTTTTGGTCAGATCTTTTGTAGAAATTACTTTCATCTTTAGTGTATGAGTTCCATAAAACAATCTTCAATAGTTGCCTCAATAGGCTCTATTTCAATTTCCGTATGATTTTTCTCTTTCAGATACGTTTTTAAATCCTCCTTATTAAACGATTTTCCCATCTTTTCAGTTTCTTTCTGTATGGTTACATGATGGCTGTCGCCAAAAGCATGAGAAGCAATTATATGTTTATTGGATCTGAGATCTTTTAATAACCTGAACATTTCTTTTCCACGAACAGCCCATAAAATCTGATCATAATTCGCTTTGATCTGATCAGGTGTGTCGATCTTAAGAAAGGCACCATCCTGTATCAAAGCGATCCTGTCACACATATTGGCTTCATCCATATAAGGCGTCGATACCAGAATCGTTACACCCCGATGCTTTAAATCTTTGAGTACATCCCATAATTCCTTTCGGGATACCGGATCAACTCCTGTAGTAGGTTCATCCAAAAAAAGAACAACGGGTTCATGAATCAAAGCGCAACTCAAGGCTAGTTTTTGTTTCATCCCTCCTGATAAGGCACCTGCCTTTCTATCTTTAAAGGGTTCTATCTGGCTGTAAATGGCTTCGACCAAATGATAATTTTCCTTAATTGTAGTGCCAAATAAAGTGGCAAAAATATGCAAGTTCTCTTCTACGGTAAGATCCTGATACAAGGAAAACCGCCCCGGCATATACCCCACTTTTCGCCTAATCTGTTTATAATCGGTAATTACGTCATTACCATCGACCACCGCTGTCCCGGAATCTGCCAATAGCAGCGTGGTTAAAATTCGAAATAAAGAGGTTTTACCGGCTCCGTCTGGGCCGATTATTCCAAAGATCTCTCCTTTTTCAACCTCAAAACTAATTCCTTTTAAGGCTTCTACTCCCTTATAACTTTTTGTGATATTATTGACTGAAACTACTTTCATTCAGCCTCCCATTTAAGCGCAGCGTACATTCCAATCTTAATGAAGCCATCATTCTCAACGCCTACTTTAACTGCATAGACCAGGTTTGCCCTTTCATCCTGTGTTTGAATGGTTTTAGGAGTAAACTCTGACTTGTCTGAAATCCAGGTAATCACTCCTTCATATTCTTTAGATTCGCTCGCCCCGAACTCAGAAAACACCTGCACCTTTTGATTGAGGCTTAGGTTTTTTAATTGTTCTGCTGTTACATAGGCCTTTAAAATCATTCTATCCATATTTGCCACTTTAAACAAGGGCTTGCCGGTGTTTACAAACTCTCCTGGCTCCGTATACTTGACCAAAACCGTACCGTCGGTCGGACTGTGGATCTCACAACGTGAAATTTGATCATCCAACTGATCGATCTGCACCTCCATGGCATTGTATTGCGCATCAATGGCACTAACACTGGAACCCAAACTTTTCTTTTGCGCTGTTAATTTGGCATTAAGCACATCAAGTTGCGCCTGAATATCATCCAATTGCTTTTGAGTAGCCACATCTCCTTCGAGTAATTTTTGAGTCCTTTTCTTTTCAAACTCCCATTTTTCAATTTCTCTTTCTATGGCACCAATCTGAGAAGGCACATCTGGTTTATTAGCTTGAACAGACAATTGATTTGCCCTTAACTGCATTTTTTTTAAAGACAACTGCACGGTATCAATTTGCCCAACAATAGTCTCCTTTTTTAACTGCTGCCCTTCATGTATTTCAAAGCTGAGTAATTTTCCCGTGGCTTCTGCCGATACAATCACTTCAACAGCTTCAAAAACGCCTGTAGCCTCATTGGACCTATCTTCGGAATTGCACGACGTCAAAAGAATGGAGCAACTTAAGATCAAAATATATGCGTTTCTCATGTGTTATTTTATAAAGGATTAGCTTCCTGATTTATATTTATATTGATATTGTTTTTGCAAGTATTGAATCTGCTGCATGATCAATTTTTGTTTGGCCAGGTTTTCTTCATTGGTCTTGTCTAGCAATTGGGTCATGGTAGACACCCCATTTTCATACTTCACCTCATACGCCTTTTTGATGCGTTCTTTAATCACGACAACCTCCTCAGACTTCTCAATCAATTCCTGGTATTTTTGCAATTCCACATGGGTCTGACTCAATTGAAGATTTGTATTGTACAGAAAGGTTTCCTCCTGGTTTTGAATTCTCTGTAAGCCTAGTTCATCTAGTTTTTTATTATTCCCGTTGCGATATAGACCTGCAATATCCCAGGAAACACTAAGTCCAGCGACCAGAATTCGATTTATATCTGAAGTCCCAAATTCAATTCCTGGTGTCAAGAAGGTACCAAAGCCTAAAATACCAATTTTCGGATACAAAGCTGATTTGTTCAATTGTGATCGAGCATCAATCAGCGCCTTTTGATTCGCAAATAACGACAGTTCAGGACGCCCAATGGAAGTATCCAGATCAAGCAACTCCTTTTCAGGTTGTTTAAGGATAAGGTCAGGAGGAACAGCTTCACCTATCATAGCCGAAAGCACTTTGCTATAGGCCGCTTTATTGTATACCAATTCTGTAGTTCTTTCTTCAGCATTGAGCAATTCCACTTTTATTTCATCCAGATCCGACTTATAGGCAGTTCCATTGTCAACGGCAATTTGAATTCGTTTGGCGTTTCTCTGAAGATTTTCAAAATAAATATCGTTCTGATGAAGTTGTGCTTCGATCAGTAAGATTCCAAAATATAAGTTGTTGACCCGTTCTCTGATTTGATACAAGGCCACATCAACATCTGCTTTTTCAATCTTAGCATTTGCTTTGATCAATTCTTTACTTGCCTTAGTTGCCCCTCCATCCCATATGGCCTGATTAAGTTGAACTACACTGATCAATTGCATGTCTGAAGAAGAACTTTCAGTAGACCCAGGGCTATCAAAACTTGGGAAACCGTCAACTACCCCACCTATAATATTAAAACTCAATTGTGGAAGAAAAGCCTTATTGGCGTTTGATAAAGTAAATTCAGTTGTTTGATCAATAAGCTCGTATTGTTGAATTAAGGGATAATTTCTCCTCGCCTTGACTTGACAAGAATCCAGACTCAATTGGGCAAAACTCATTGCCGGACAGGCGATCAAAAAAAGGTAAAATAATACTAATTGGGAATAGTGCTTCATAGATTAAATATGGACTGTCTGCAAAGCATAAATATATAAAAACTAAAGCGCTATTAAAAAAGAATCGTATGCTATTATCAACAGATCAGACAGTTTTTTCCATCAAATAATCATCCATAACAAAACCATTCCCTATGTCTTGCACTAACTCCCCTTTTATATCAAAACCTGCACTTTCATAAGCCCTGATGGAATTCTGGTTGAACCTATTGACTGTGAGAGATACCTTTTTACAACTTAAACCCTTAGCGATACTGAACACAAACTGCATTGCCTTTCTTCCTATTCCTTTTCCTCTTTCATTCTTAAGAAGGTATATTTTACTTAAAAACAAGGACTTCTCCCTCATTTCAAATGATAGGTACCCTACCACATTTTCATTAGAATTGATGAGAAAATATTGATAGCCCTTCTCGATCTGGCCTTTCATGGTGCCTACAGATTGAAACTTGTCAAGCATATATTTGACTTGTTTTGCACCAATAATGGGGGTATAATGTTCATGCCAAATAATATTTGCCATGCTTTCTATCCTTTCCAAGTCACGGTCGCCTTTTACCTCCTGAAAATTGATCATCATTAAGATTATTTTAGTGTCCAACCCCCATCAATCATGATGATCTCCCCAGTGATCAAGGAGGCCGAGGCTGAGGCTAAAAAAACTACCACACCTGCTACTTCCATCGGTTTACCTATCCTGCCAAGAGGAATTCTATCTAAAACACTTTGCCTAAATTCAGGATCTTTCAACCAAGGCTCTGTTCCTGGTGTTTCTATAAATGTTGGGGCTACCGCATTAACCTGAATATTGAACTTGGCCCATTCTGATGCCAGATTTTTGGTCATATGGTTTACGGCAGCTTTGCTCATACAATATACTGATTCATCATCAAGGGCAATCGTTCCTGCCTGTGAACTCATATTGATAATTCTTCCACTCCCTTGCTGTATCATATGTCCTGCAACAGCTTGTGAGGTAAAGAACATGGCTTTCACATTAAGATTCATGGTGAGATCATAATCTGCTTCAGTAACTTTCTCAGCCGGATTTCCCGGTGCTACCCCAACATTGTTCACCAAAACATCAATCCTTCCAAAGCTATTAATTACCTGATCTACAGCGCTTCTGATCTCATTCACAGTAGATACATCCATCTGAACCCTGATCACACGCCTACCCATGGCCTTAATCTCCGATTCCAAATCTAAAGCTGTGTTCACATCTCTAAGACCAAGAGCTATATCTGCTCCTGCATGCGCAAGAGCTAAGGCACATGCCTTTCCGAGGCCTCTGCCGGCTCCTGTAATCAAAGCTACTTTATCTTTTAAACTGAATGACGGGTATTCAATGTTCATAGAACTCATGGGTATAGATTTAAGGCTTTCAAATATAATGTAGTTTAAAGCAAATTCAAATTTATAGATGCTCATTGCTGTCAATTATACTTCTAAAAGTAAGATTGATGCGAGGAGCAATGGTCTTTTGGGTTTTTGGCAACTGATGAAGCCAGTGTTTTTGTGTGGTTCCTTTCATGAGCAGCAGGCTACCGTTTTGCAGAGTAAGTGAAATTGTTTCCTTTGTATTTCGATGCTTAAACGAGAACTTTCGATCACTTCCAAGACTTAATGATGCTATAGCAGCCATGGGCCTCAATTCTTTCTCATCATCACTATGCCAGCCCATTCCATCGATACCCTCAGGATAAAGGTTAAGCAAACAGCTGTTATACGAATTGGTAGTTCCCAATTCTACCAATTCCCTGATATCATCCAATTCATTATTCCAAATATGAGCCTTTCGATTGATTCGAGAATAGGTATAGTCAAATGGCTTACTACCATACCAGGCTGCCTTTCTTCTGGTTATAATCCTTTTTCCATACATTAAATATTCATCATGTTCCCACAAAATATCTTTGAATAAGGCCCTATATAAATTTGCCGATGCAGTTTCACTTATAAAATTAGGGAAATAAAGGACCTCTCCATCATATGGTAATAAATTTTTAAGTTCATTATTATCGATTGACACAACTCATATCGTTTAGATGAAAGATAATAATAAAACTTTGATGTAGTTGGACTTCCAAACTAAATATTTTGAGGCTTTCATAAATTCGTAATAGTATACAATTGTCAATAAAATATTAAATAATCTTAATTATAGTACAATTCAATCAACCTTCCCAATCATGTAAAAAATGATTAAATTTAAATTGTCTTAAAAAAATATAATTATAAACATTAATTTAGCTTAAAACAATTTAACTGTCGAACAAGAATTAAGGTGCATTATGAAAAGAGTCATTGTAGATTATAAAAAACTAAATCAGGACATCTTAGAGTTATTGGTAACCAAATTTCCTGACGGATATGATGATACTGATATCATTACCTTTAGAAATACCAGCTATGAATTAATCGAGGCTGTCGAGGTTAAAACTGAAGACACAATTTACCTTGTTAAAATCAGTAAAAGACTAGCTGACACCATGGAAAAGTTTGACGTCAATAATGATGATGTTGAAGAGACCGAAGCTGAAAAAGAAGAAGATGACGAGATACTTTCTGCAGATACGATTGATGAAGATGCAGATGATTTTGATGAAGATCTTTAATAATTAAGGTATACTGATTTATACTTGTGTGCCTAATTCAAAAACTCCTTTTATCATTTAGGAATATGAGAACATTCTTAAAACGAGCGAACACTTATTAATTAAATTCAATTTTTTCAAAAAAATATTCCTCAGGTTTCATAAACACAAAACCTGAGGACACTTTTTAAACAATCACTTCACTAACCTGAAGCTGAGGTTCAATATTCGTAAAGTTAGGCACATCGGCCATGATCTGTGCCGCGTTAGGCCCGAAAGAATTCTGAAATGAATCCATTGATTCAAAATACAAATTACCCATGGCCTCAAAAGGGGCTATATCTCCCGGGGCAGCTCCACCAAGTCCTTTTTCAACACTAGCGCCGATAACGGTATCACCAAGAAGTCCGACTACCATCGCCACATGTTTATTGGTGTAATAATCCATGTTAAAATGTTTTCCCTCTCCTGAGGGGTATAATACTGATACTTTTATTGCACCTTTTTTCATGATTGATTTATTTTAGTTTATGATATGTTATTTTATGAAGAACACATTGCTATATTTTCTTAAGTAAACCCTAACAATAACATGTTGTTCATTTACTTATAAAGAAGGGGTGAAACTTATTCTAATATACAACTAAATACTGAATATCAGGTATTTGGGATATGGATGGAGGTTTTTATTTTTTTGAAGTAAGGGGGTGACTTAAGTGAGGGGCTGATTTAAGTAAAAAGGTAACTTAACTCACACCGTCACTTGCCCGGGTGTTCAACCCTTCCTTGGTAAATTGTATCACATTTGGCAACCCCAACATTCCTGAAAAAATTCTTTACAGGACCCAACAAGGTTTTAACCAATTTCACCTTGCCATATTCAGGATTCAATGCCTTGCCATATATCCGTTGCCCTACCAAATCACAACCGCGTTTGTCTAAAATCGAAATCTTAAAATCCAGGCTGTCGTTTTGTATATTATACCAACCATCAGTAGCAACAAGATTGTTACTGGTGCTCAGCGCCACATCCTGAGTAGCTAAAATACCATTCTTGATTTTCCATTCAGCGAGAAAATGTCTTACCTGAGTTGAGTCACCAGGCTTTGTAAAAGCAAGACGGGCAAAATCTGCACCTTTCGTTACGGCAATACCGGCAGGGCCAACAAACATTACAGCTCCTACATCAGCAAGGTTAAATTTCTGACTTCTTTTAAATTTGTCAATAACATCATCAAGGTCTAATCCATAGATCTTTAAGTCTCTGCCTTCAAGTGTAAAAGTAGCCTCTACGGCCTCAAAAAAAGGCTTATTAGAATCAATTTCCCAATGCAAGTCAGATTTAAACTCTCCTTGACCCAAGAGTTCTATCGTTTTATTGTCGTTGATTGTATCAACCTCTGCAATAAAAAGAGTCCCAAGGTTTACTCCCTGATCACCAGAACTGAAATGCAGATCCATTGATGGTTTATCTGTATAATTATAATCATAATTAAAACGGTAAGGCTCATCATCAATATCCAGCCTATTTCCCTTAATCATAACTCTTTCCTTACCAATATCGACAGCATAGGAGGCAAATAGTTGAATTGGAAGGCCATTGAAAAATAAAGCTTCCGTTTCAATAAAATCTATTGAATCCAAGACAAGGTTTGCCACCCCTTGTATCAGTTCATTTTCTAATTCAAAAGTTCCTTTGACCTGCTTCAAATTAAACGGTAATTGAACTGCAGTTGGCCGATCTAAGATCAAGACTTGAGAATCCTCTATTAGTATATTATCTATATGAATTGATAAATTTGTGGAATCGTTTTTATCTGAAGCCGGGTTTATCTGTTGAAATCCTTCTGCGATAACCATATTTTCAAGACTGTCACGTTCAATAAAAAGTTGTGCTTCTTTGATATACACATTTTCTATTTCAATTTTTTTAGATAAAATATCTCTAAGATCAGCCTTAAATTTTATTGTTTTCACCTCTAAAATTAGCTCTCCCTTGGTATTAGGCCCTGATGGTGCATGAAATTTTAATCCATTGACTGAAACCTGAAGAATTGGATAGCCAAAGAGGGATCCCAAATAAATACCCTTAACCGAAAAATCACCTTTTAATTCTTTGTTGACAGAATTTAAAATATCTTCACTTATATCATTTTTCTTACTATTAAGATAAAAAAACAAAGAACCCGCAACAACAAGAAGAAGAATAAATAACACTAAAGATATACGTAAAAGAAAAGTGACGACCCTTGGTCTTTTTCTTTGTTCTTTGGTCATGATCTTTAGGTTATTTCTTTGGTATCAGTTGGAACTGATTTCGATTAAATCAAAGTTAATTAAAAACTATAGAAGGACGGCTAAAGGATATGCTTAAAACTTTCAAAACAAAATAGATAAAAAAATGGAAGGAACAGTTATCCGCTGTTATTCTGCACCTATAGGTGGAACCGCTGCTGGCACAATATTATAAATAGGTTTAATTGACTTCAGTTTGGGAACTGCAACCGACACATATAAAACTACGCCATGCGGTAAATTTAATGGTCCTAATCTTGGATATTTTCCAGATCCAACATAAAAGAATAAACCAAAGCTGTTCTTTTAAATCTTTCAAACCTTCCTGAGGCACCTCCATGCCCAATATCCATATTACAATCCATCAAAAGTAAATTGTTGTCTGTTTTCATTTCACGGAGTTTCGCAATCCATTTAACTGGCTCCCAATATTGTACTTGACTATCCCAATAACCTGTAGTAATTAAAATATTTGGATAAGCTTTGGCTTCAACATTATCATAGGGTGAGTAGGATTTCATATAATTATAATATTCCTCAATTTTAGGATTACCCCATTCGTCAAATTCAAAAGTTGTCAAAGGTATCGTTTCATCCAACATAGTAGTAACTACATCAACAAAAGGAACCGCAGCTACAACGCCATTCCAAAGGTCTGGCTTCATATTTAAAATTGCACCCATTAGCAACCCTCCAGCAGATCCTCCATAGGCATATAAATGATCCGAACTGGTATAGCCTTCTTGAACTAAAAATTCTCCTGCATTGATGAAGTCAGTAAAGGTATTTTTCTTCTTTAAAAGTTTACCGTCTTCATACCAGTATCTACCCATTTCTTGACCTCCTCTAATATGCGCTATAGCATATATAAATCCTCGGTCTAAAAGACTCAATCTACTTGACTGAAAATACGGCTCTGAGCTACTTCCGTAAGAACCATAAGAATAAAGTAATAAGGGCGTATTTTGGTTTTTCTCCACTCCTTTTTTATAAACTAATGAAACCGGAATTTTAGTTCCGTCGGTTGCTGTTGCATAGATCCGTTCTGAAACATAATTAGCGGCTGAAAATTCAGGATCAAGGACTTCTTCTTGTTTTAACAAAACTTGTTCTTTTGTATCCATATTATAATCATAAGTGCTATTTGGAGTAGTTAAGGAAGTGTATCCATATCGCAAAATACTTGTGTCAAAGTCTAAATTAGATGTCGTATAAGCTACATACGCCGGATCATTAAATGTAATATAATGCTCATCTCCTTTCCAAGGTTTTATTCTTAAGGCCATCAGACCATTCATTCTTTCTGAAACAACCAAATAATCTTCAAAAAGATCTACACCTTCTAAAAAGCGTTCTTCACTGTGCGGAATAACATCAGTCCAATTCTCTTTGCTTGTCGCCGTAATAGGTGTCTTCACTAGTCGAAAATTCTTCGCATCCAAATTTGTTCGTATATAGAAATGATCATCATAATGTGAAACATCATATTCTAAATTATTTTCTCTTGGCTGGATAACTTTCCAGGATCCATTCGGGTCATTGGCATCCAAATAGTGAAATTCTGTGGAAAGGGTTTGACTATTCCAAATAAATAAATACTTTTTTGATTTTGATTTATAAATACCACAACTGAATGTGTCATCTTTTTCTTCGTAAACCAAAACATCTTCTGATTGAGAGGTCCCCAATACATGCCTATATATTTTATTAGACCTTAATGTTTCGGGATCTTTAGTTGTATAAAAAACCGTTTTATTGTCATTTGCCCATGTTGTGCCACCAGTTGTGTTTTCTAATTTATCAGCTAATAATTCTCCATTTTCTAAATTTTTAAAATATATAGTATATCGACGTCTGGAAATTGTATCAAGACCATAAGACAATACCTCGTTATTTGGGCTCACGGCACGACTTGCAAATCCAAAATAGGAATAACCCTTTGCCATTTCCGGTCCATTCAGCATGATTTCTTCCTGGTCACTACCAATCTTTTTTCTGCAATACAATCTATATTCACCACCTTCTTCAAATCTAGAATAGTATGAATAACCATTATCATTTACGGGTACTGACTGGTCATCTTTTTTTATTCTCCCAACAATTTCATCGTAAAGTGTTTTTTGAAGTTTTTCAGTATGACTCATAGTTTTTTCTAAATAGTCATTTTCAGCATTTATATAGTCTAGCACATCTTGTGTTTGATCATCTGGAGTTTTGGCATTTTTTTGCTCATCACTTAAGCGCATCCAAAAATAATTGTCGATCCGGGAATCATTATGAATCGTTAAGGTATCAGGAATTTTTTTTGCAATTGGTCCTTTTGCTATAGTTTTTGATGTATTTTCTTTATCTGTTTTACAAGAAACTGAAAAAATCAGTAGGGCAATCAAAGCGTAGGTAATTGATTTCATAGTTAAAATTTTATATAGTGTTGAGATTTGATAAAAAATAAATATACAAATAAACTCTATTATCAATTCAGAATCTATCAAACTTGGACGAAAATAGGATATTAATGTCCGAAAGTATATTATTAGTTTTCGTAGCTATAACTGGATTTATCAAACAAACGGAATTTAGAAAAGTATCATTTGATTAATATGAAGAAAAAGTATCAGTCATGAAATTTAAAAAAAAAGGAATCCTGTTAACCTTTATTCTTTTTAGACATTAGTGAGGGGCTAACTTAAGTTAGCCCCTCACTTAAGTGAAACCTTAACTTAAATCAGACCTTGACTCATTTATTACACAACCTCCACAAACAAACCTTCATCGGTTTTACTTACAGAAGCTCGTTTATTCTTGGTCAAACCTTTAATGGTTAAGTATAACGTAAATGTCTTGAGCTTCTTAGAATATTAGCTTGCCAAAAAGTAACTTTATCATTACTTAATGATGATGGAGTTATCATAAAATTATCTTGCCAATACCAATGCAGTAATCCACATGCATGGCCAATTTGATGTACTAATACACTTTGTTTTTTAATAC
>CAZPHF010000021.1:0-36379 GCA_964586115.1 uncultured Flavobacteriaceae bacterium
ATGTTCTTTAAGCCATCATGGCCGATATGGTTCTTATCTCACAACCGCTTAGCTTTAAAGCATTTATTGAATATGTCAAAGAAAACCACCACTTGTGCCAGGCGAAAAAGGATTAAAAGATATTCGTATTGTAGAGGCCATCTTCGAATCAAGTAATAAAGGGTCCAAAAGAATTCTTCTTTAAGCATTACAGACATATCCTGTTACCAGAAATTGTGAGTTAAAGTTTAGGTTACAGAATAAAATGATTGAAATCATGGTATTTTAAGATTCTGTTGCCTAACTTTGATAGAATGACCATATGTAAGTATGAATCATGAGCTGCACATACCGAAAAACATCAGATCTTTTCTGATTGAAGTTGGTGAGCTTTCCTATTTTGCCGGAAGGTTTTTCAAAGAGGTATTTACTCGACCATTTGAGCTTAAAGAGCTCATGAGACAATGTTATCAAATGGGTAACAAATCGTTGGCCCTGGTTGGAGTCACAGGATTTATTTTAGGTTTGGTGATGACACTTCAATCAAGACCTACGTTGATGGAGTTTGGCGCGGAATCCTGGATGGCTTCTATGGTTGGTATTTCAATTGTTCGTGAAATAGGCCCAGTGATCATTGCTTTGATCTGTGCTGGGAGAATCAGCTCAGGAATAGGGGCGGAGCTTGGGTCCATGAGGGTCACAGAGCAGATCGATGCAATGGAGGTTTCAGGAACCAATCCTTTTAAGTATCTGGTAGTTACCAGGATATTAGCAGCCACATTAATGATTCCTTTGTTGATTATTTATGGAGATGCCATTGCTTTATTGGGCGCAGCTCTCATAGAAAATTTAAAGGGAGATGTATCTTATCTCTTATTTTTTAATAATGTTTTTGACATCTTGGAATATTCGGACATCAATCCGGCAATCATAAAATCAATCTTTTTTGGATTTGCCATCGGGTTGGTGGGATGTTTTAAAGGATACAATTGTGAAAGAGGCACAGTCGGGGTAGGTGAGGCCTCGAACTCAGCAGTGGTTTTTACCTCAATGCTTTTGTTTGTGATTGATTTTATCGCAGTATTTGTTACAGATATATTTTATAGCTAGAAAATTGAAAACGGTAGATAACATAAAAATAATGTTGGAAATACATGACCTGAAAAAGTGCTTTGGAAAAAATGAGGTACTTAAAGGGTTTAATATGTATTTGAAGGAGGGTGAAAATCTGGTCATTATGGGGAAATCAGGTTCAGGGAAGTCTGTAATGATCAAATGTTTAATGGGGCTCATGCTGCCTGATTCCGGAGACATACAGATCATGGAGAAAGCAGCCCTTGAACTCGACCAAAGTGAGTTGGATCAGTTAAGAAAAAAAATTGGATTTCTCTTTCAGGGAAGTGCACTTTATGATTCCATGACAGTCAGGGAGAACCTTGAATTCCCCTTGCGCAAACAGAATATGCCACAAAAAGAAAAAGATAAACTGGTGCATCAAGCGCTCCAAAGTGTTGGACTTCTGGAAGCTATCGAATTGGTGCCGAATGAATTGTCAGGGGGAATGAAAAGGAGGGTGGCTCTGGCAAGGGCTATTATCCTCCATCCTAAAATCATCATTTATGATGAACCAACAACCGGCTTAGACCCTATTACAGCCAAGGAGATTATTGAATTGATGAGGAATATACAAAAGATTTATGGCTCTTCAGCTTTGATCATTACCCATGATGTGGATTGTTCAAGAGTTATCTCAGACCGAATGATCCTTCTCATTGATGGTGTCAATTATGCTGAGGGTAGCTTTAAAGAATTATCATCCTCCAAAGATGAAAGAATACAGGCCTTTTTTAAATAATTTATTATGAAAATCACAGACACACAAAAAGCCAAACTAGGAATGTTCGTAATGCTTACCGGACTCGTGTTGATTATTTCATTGTATTTAATTGGGAAGAAACAAAATTTGTTTGGTGACACCTTTAAAATCACGGCCGTATTCAACAATGTGAATGGCTTGAAATTAGGGAACAATGTGCGTTATGCAGGTATTAATGTAGGAACAGTTAAAGAAATTAAGATGGTCAATGATTCGACTATTTGTGTGGATATTGTGATAGAAGAGGGATTACGAAAACATATGAAAAAAAACGCTTTTGCCGTTGTAGGGTCAGATGGTTTGGTAGGAAGCATGGTTGTGAATATTTTGCCAGGAGACGCAAAGGGAATGGTGTTACAAGAAGGAGATACGATATTGTCGGTTAAGAAGAAATCTACTACAGACATGATTTCTACACTAAACATTACCAATGAGAATGCGGCGGAACTTTCACAAGAACTATTGAAAATTACCCATAGTATTAATGAAGGAAAGGGAACTTTGGGATTATTGGTCAATGATGAAACAATGGGTGCTGACCTTAAGGAAACTATGGTCAATTTGAAAACGGTGAGTCAGGATGCTTCCAAGGTGATTGAAGAGATAAAAACTGTCGCAAGATCTGCCAATAATAAAGACAATCTGCTGAATGTATTATTAAAGGATTCGGTTGCGGCACAACAGTTCAGAACTGTTATGGGTAATCTGGAACAATCAAGTGAAGATATTAATCTGGTTATCAAAAACCTTAATGAAGTTATTATAAGTATTAAAGAAGGGGAGGGCACTTTCAATTATCTGGTTTCTGATACGATTTTGGTGCAGGATATTGGTGAAACGGTCAAAAACATCAAGGAAGGAAGTGTGATGTTAAATGAAAATCTTGAAGCGCTCAGGCATAATACTTTTTTCAAGGGGTATTTTAAAAAACAGGAAAAAGAGCGGCTCAAAGAAGAAAAAAGACTCCAAAAAGAACGACAATAAGAGGTTTTAAAACTGAATTGGATCGATAATATGAAACTTAAAAATGAAAATTTAGGATTGGTTTTATCCGGAGGTGGTGTAAGAGGAGTTGCACATATTGGCGTCATACAAGCCTTGTTAGAACATGGGATAGAGCCGGATGTAGTTTCCGGTTCATCGGCCGGCGCTGTTGTGGGAGCTTTGTATTGTAACGGTTACTCACCAGAGGAGATGGTGGAATTCTTTAAACTGACTTCTTTGTTTCACATCAATAAGTTTGCTTTTTCCAAACCTGGATTTATTGATACAGATAAGTTTTATCATGATTTTAAAAAGTATTTTAAACATGATGACTTTTCTAAGCTCAAAAAGAAATTATTCGTAACAACTGTTGATATATGCGACGGTGTGTTAAAGATATTTGAATCTGGTGAGTTGATCAGGCCTTTATTGGCATCTTCGGCCTTTCCTGGATTATTTTCACCGGTTGAGATTAATCACACACTTTATGCGGATGGAGGGATATTAGATAATTTTCCAACAGCACCTCTATTGAATCTTTGCGATACAGTTATCGGAGTCTATGCCAGCCCTTTGAATAGGATTGAGCCAAATGTATTAAAGTATTCTGTCAGTGTTTTAGAACGGGCCATAAGGATCAATTATTCAAAAAGATCACATGCAAAGTTCAAACATTGCCATCTGTTGGTCAATCCATTAAAGCTTGTTAATTTTGGTTTATTGGATGTTGGAAAGGTTGAAGAGATCTATCAAATAGGATATGAATCGGCCTGTGATGCCCTAAGCAAATGTGACAATTTAGAACAATTTCAAAAAAAAGTCAGCCACTGATATCTATACAGGTAATTTCTGGACGCATACCGAGCCTTCCCGGAAAACCAAGCCAGCCAAGACCCCTGTTGACATTTAGATATTGATCACCTTCTTTGTGAAGACCAGCCCAATGCTTGTATTTGTATTTGATCGGGCTCCATTGCTTATTCTTTAGACTCACTCCGGCTTGCATACCATGCGTATGACCGGATAACGTTAAACAAATGTCGGTGTGTTTCACTACTTCCTCCGGCCAATGTGTCGGATCATGACTTAAGAGAATCTTGAAGGGAATCTCTTTAATAGGCTCCATTGCCCTTTTAAGGTTACCATATTTTTTAAAGGGAGGGTTTCCCCAGTTTTCAACTCCCAGAACGGCAAACTCCAGGCCATCTTTACAAATAGTGGTTCCTTCATTAAGCAAAAGGCTGAAGTCAATTTTTTTGTAAAAATATTTAATCGATTCAAAATTACTTTTTTTAAGATCAGCTGTAGCCCAGGAACTGTAATCACCATAATCATGGTTGCCCAAAACAGCAAATTTTCCATTTTTAGCTTCTAACTTATCTAGAACTTTCCCCCATCCCTTTAGTTCCCAGGCAAAATTATTAACCAAATCTCCGGTGAAAAATATGAGATCAGGTTCCAGATTATTGATCAAATGTACGGCACGGTCGAGAATGTGATATCTAAAGTTGAAACTACCGAGGTGCATGTCTGAAATATGAACGATTCTGAGCCCTTTGAAAGAGGTAGGTATAGCATTTGATTTGATATGAAGTTGGTATACTTTAAATCGGTATAAAGCCTTAAAAATAGCGTATAGGATAACTAAAAAAGGTAAAAAACCTGCCAATAGCCCTATAACTGGAATCAATATCAAAGATTCTCTTTCTGAAAGCACCTGATTTGAAAAATAGAGAAAGGATATGATAATGATAAAAATAATCTTAGGAATAAACGAAGAAACGGTAAGGCCGTAAAGAGAAGTGATCAATAAATGTTTTCGCTGTGGATGGATCTTATCCAGTCTCACTTTAAGAATGCCAATCGAAGTGATCAGACCAATGGTAAAAAACCAGAAGGCAATGTGTATACTCAGTCTGAGATTAGGTAGATTGATCAGTTGGGTGATCGATTGAAGCCAGTAAAATGCCAGGATGTCTATCACTAGAATAGCAAGACATAGAAAAAAAATGGATAAATTTGAAAATGATCTCATAATTGTATTTCTTCTTGTTTCTTTCTTTCTCTTCTTTTGTCGTTGCGTGCCCAAACATATCCCTTGACACCTGCTACCCATTGCGGATAAAGGAAGATCAATGAGATTTCTTCAATTGTTTCAACAATTCCGATCACGATCATGGTATAGAATAACCAGTAGAGAGGTCCAAAAAACAACAGCCATAAAATAAAAGCGGCTTGAATAATAGCCGATAATTTCGCAAGATAGGTATGGAAAGCAGTTGCCTTACGGTATTTTCTATAGGCAATCAACATTTGAATACAATAGAGTGTAAACGGAATCAGAATCCACTGGTACTGTTCGCTGATAAATTCAAATTCAAACCGGAGTAAACCTATAAACCCGACAAGTAAGGTGAGCTGGTCACCCATAGAATCGAGTTGGGATCCTCTGGGGCTTGTGATTTTAAGTCTTCTTGCTAAAAAACCATCAATCATATCAGTGCTATAGCTCACAAGTAAAAGCCAGGAAAACAGTTCCCGTTGTCCTGACCAAATTATAAGAACCAAAAAGGGTGCAGCAAAAATTCGGTAAAAGGAAAACCAGTCGGCAATATTAAAATTTTTAAAAGTAAGCATATAAAGCTAGAATCTATAAATCTCCCATTTTTGTCCTGCAGTTTTGACCGCTACCATGCGTCCTCCAATCAAAAAAGCAGTAAGGTTGGGCGATTTTCCTGATTTCATTTTATCGGGCACATAGTTTCTGCTGTGCAACATAGGTGTCATGGCCTTACCACTAAGATCTATAACATATTCTTCTATTTCATAACTCACGACATCCTTACCCAACACTTTGTTTTGACCAACAACTTCTTTTGTAAAACGCATCACAATGGCGAAACCATTTTTGAAAGGAGTCGCATTGACAAATTCTGTTTTTATGACTTCCTTTCCTGACTTATCTATATAGCCGTAATAAGTGATGTTATCTTCAATGCGGCTGATTAAAGCTCTACCGTTTTGAAATACTGGCGCTTTGATTTCATCCTCTTTTTGACTTGTCGCCACAAGGTCACCTCTATAATTGATCACGATAATTCCCTGTTTATCCATGAAAGCCCATTGATCGCCTTTTTTTATGGACAACAGCCCTTCGTTAAAAGTACTTACATGATCTAATTCTTTCATGAATTGTGAACTTGCCGGGAAGCATAGTAAAACCCCAAGCAAGAGGAGCCAAAGCTTTTTCATTGTCAAAAATTTAATGTTAAGCCTATTAAAGGTAGGTATCACAAACCAAAAATACTATGATAATTATCATAACTACCATCTGTAAATTGATGATTTCTACCTCGAAAAACTAATGGATAGGAACCATGATTTTTTTAAATAAAAAGGTGTGTCAGGGAGCTCAAAGAATTGATATGCTGCGGGGTTTGAACATGGGTTAACTCAGGTTTTTATAAATCCAACTGGTACAGTCATTGAAGTTGTCGAATATGTGTTCTTCAGGAACAAGATCAGGAACGATATCAATTGATTTCATTAAATACAGTGGTTGTTTTTGAATATCTACAATCAATACATGAATGTCATTCTTCTCAAGTTCAAGCATTACATCTTCCATTGCATAGAGTCCCGTTTGGTCGATATAGGGTACCCTGTCCATCCTGATAATCACATGTGTTGCGGTAGCAGGAATTTGTTTGGCAAGCACTTGTATAAAACTTGTGGATCCGAAGAATATGGGTCCTTTTATATGTTTAATGAATACTTTTTCCTTCATGTCTTCAGGAAAATTTGTTTCATCGGTCCAAGTTGTCTCGGCTTTGAGACTTTTTACATCCGATTTGTCAGCCGTTGCATCGCCCATTTTTTTCATAAAAACAAGAGAAGCAATAATGAGTCCGACACCTACGGCATAAACAAGATTCCAGAAAGTAGAAAGCAGTAAAACTACAATCATAATCACAACTTCGCCCGATGGCATAGATGGTAAAGCCTTGAGGCCTTTGTAATCCATTACTCCGATTCCTACTGTAAACAGTATTCCAGCCAAAACAGCTGCTGGAATCATTGAGGCAATGGGACCAATTGCGAGCAGGATAGCTAATAGAAATAAACCTGCGATCATTCCTGATAATTTGGTTTTTCCACCGGCATTGACATTGACTACTGTTCTGATGGTAGCTCCTGCTCCTGGAAGTCCTCCAAATAATCCAGCTATGCTATTTCCAATTCCCTGTCCTATTAATTCTTTGTTAGGATTGTGATTCGTTTTGGTCATATTATCGGCAACTACAGAAGTAAGTAAGGAATCAATGGCGCCTAAAAAAGCAAGAGTGATCGCGGTAAAAACAAAAGGGGAAACGCTAGCCAGACTAAACTGGCTGAATATTTCAAAATTAAACATCGGAAAGCCGCTGGGGATTTCTTCAATTGGTCTGTAGTCAAGTTTCGCAAATATGGCAACTCCAGAAACGGCAAGTAAAGCCACAAGGGTGGATGGGATCTTGGTTGTGATTTTTTTAAAGCCATATATGATCAAAATAGTCGACAAAGCCAGCATCAATTCCATATAATTAATAGATCTCAAGGCTCTTGGTAAACTTCTAATAGCGCCTACTACCCCTGATGTTTCCTTTTTCGCCAAAATCAAGGCTTCATTCATGATTTCCTGTTCTTCGATTAATTCTGCTCTTTTGATCGTTTCTCTAAAATCCTCCAAAACTAAAAGGCCCTCTTCTGCTTCATCTTTTAAAATATTTTCAATGATCAGTTCCTCGGCTTCCGGCTTGAACTTTTGAATTCTTTCCAGATCATTTTCAGTATAATATCCTAGAATAGGTAAGATGTTGGTTATGATAATGATCATTCCAATGGCTGTCATAAATCCAGAAACTACAGGGTAGGGAATGTATTTTATGTATTTCCCCAAACCAACGGCACCTATCAATATCTGGAACAAGCCCGCCAAAACAAAGACCGCTAGTATAATTGGTAAAGCTTTGTTCATATCACCGTCATGGGTTTGAAGAATCCCGGCAATCATGATCATACTGACAGCCGTCATGGGAGCTGTAGGGCCTGAGATTTGCGTAGGTGTTCCGCCAAACATAGCGGCAAGGAATCCAAGAAAAATGGCTCCGTATAACCCGGCGCTGGGTCCTAATCCCGAAGACACACCAAAGGCCAATGCTAGTGGTAGCGCAACAATACCCGCTGTAATACCTCCAAAGGCATCTCCTTTGATATTTGTAAATATGTTTTTCATGTAGCCCTTGAATTTGATATGCAAGGGAAAATAATCATTTTTAGACTAAATTCAATCCTTTTTTTATAGTTTTGGGTCATGCTTTGGTATAGCTGACGTATCATTTAAAATAGTTTAAAATGTTAATTCTTGGAATCGCTGGAGGAACTGGAAGTGGTAAGACAACTGTAGTCAAGCAAATTTTAAATGAGCTCCCTGAAGAGGAAGTTACTGTGATTTCTCAGGATTCCTATTACAGTAAAAATGATCATTTGAGCTTTCAGGAAAGGTGTAATATCAATTTTGACCATCCCAATGCCATAGATTTTGATCTCTTGATCGGTCATGTCCACGAGTTAAAAAAGGGAAATGTGATTGAACAGCCCATATATTCTTTTGCAACCCATAACCGGGTACAGGATACTTTAATAACGCATCCAAAAAAAGTCGTAATCATTGAGGGTATTCTTATTTTGACCAATAGAGAATTAAGGGATTTAATCGACATAAAGGTTTTCGTTCATGCAGATTCTGATGAAAGGCTGATTAGAAGGTTGAAACGCGATATACATGAAAGAGGAAGGGATATCAATGAAGTGCTGGAACGATATCAGTCTACTTTAAAACCCATGCATCAGGAATTTATTGAACCTACTAAAAATTTTGCCGACCTCATCATTCCTAATGATACCTATAACACTGTAGCCATTGATATCGTTAGAACGGTTATAAAAGAAAGTTTGGAGAGATGAAATTAAAACAGATTAAGGAGAATAAGGTCTTTCGAATTGTTAGCAATAAATATATCATCGTATTGGTGCTTTTTATTGTTTGGATGGGCTTTTTCGATGAAAACTCATATATGAATCACAGGGAACTTGATGAAGAAGTTGATAAACTGGAAGATGCCAATGACTATTATAAGAAACAAATTGATGCGGATCAAAAAATAATTAATAACCTGAACGATCCGGACTCATTGGAGAAATATGCAAGAGAGGAATACAAAATGAAGAAGGAAAATGAGGATATCTATATTATAGAATATGATACCATTGAAAAAGATTAAAAGAACTGGCTATACAAAGCCTTGAGAATGATGCAGATATTATTTTGACCTGCAGTGACAAATGTATTTCAGAATCTGTGCTATTGGAGTTTCAAAACCATGTCTTGACCTACCAACCAGATGTGCTCATTTCCCTGTTTGCAGGAGATGCAAAATGCCTGTCAGCATCACATGGGGAAATTAATGGATGGATCATTTTCGATAGAAAGTCTAATGAATTTTTGATGGGTCACCATCTCTTAAGTCATTTACTAATGAGCTCCTGATAAAAGGTTTTCCATTTTATTTATAGACCTAATATTATGCAACCCTATCTTGGTTTTCCTTTTTTTTACGTAGTATTTGGTCTTAAAATTTCTCAAAACTTAGATTAGGAAATTGGGAAACAAAATTTCAGTTTGGCCTTCGTGTAGATATTTCTCAGCGTATAGGTATCAGATTTTAATCTGATTTATTCCATGATTAATGCCATAAAAATGTAAATTTGCACAAAAATTAAAACAACACATGTTCAATAAAAATATAAAACTTGTACTGGCTGTAATTATTGTGGCCTGGGCGGTATATGAATTTACAAAGGGTCATATTATGAATGGTATTTCCATAATTTTACTGGCGGGTATTTTTGTCTTTTTTTATTTTAAAAATGAGATTCTTTTATTAACTTTTTTCAAATTGCGAAAGCAGGATTTTGAGGGAGGAAACAGACTTCTCGATAAAATCAAGAACCCATCAGCGGCACTGACCAAGAAACAAGAAGGATATTATAATTTTCTTCGAGGAATCATGGTCTCCCAAACAAATCTTACCCAGGCTGAAAGATTTTTCAAGAAGGCCTTAAATATTGGACTGGCCATGGATCACGACAAGGCGATGGCTAAATTGCAACTTGCAGGTATTGCCCTTACAAAAAGAAGAAAAAGAGAAGCAACTATGCTGATTGCTGAAGCAAAAAAATTGGATAAGCACGGTATGCTAAAAGATCAGATCATTATGGTTAAGCAACAGATGAAAAAAATATAGTTCTCTATGCGTTGAGGATATAGCTGTGACTTTTTTCGATGCTCAACAGAACAGTCTTTATTTTTCATGAAAAAAATTATACTAACAATTATCGTACTACTCTTATGCTCTGCTGGTATAGCACAAGAGCTTAGCTTAATGACCTACAACATTCGTTATGCAACGGTTAATGATGGTGACAATCAGTGGGAAAAAAGAAAAGAGTATCTCAGTGAGCAACTTCTTTTCCATGCTCCGGATATATTTGGTATTCAGGAGGGATTGGCGCAGCAGGTCAACTATCTGGATGAATCGCTGGTAGACTATACTTTTGTGGGTGTCGGAAGAGACGATGGAAAAGCGAAGGGTGAATATTGTGCCATTTTCTATAACAAGGAGAAATTTCAACTTTTAGGAGATCAAACTTTCTGGCTTTCAAAAACACCCGACAAAGTATCAAAAGGTTGGGATGCAGCTTATGAAAGAATATGTACCTATGCTTTTTTTATGGACAAGACCACGGGTAATAATTTTTGGGTATTTAATGTCCACTTCGATCATATTGGGGAGGTTGCACGTGAAAATAGCGCAAAACTCATCGTTGAAAAAATTAAAGAAGTTAACAAGGATGAATTACCGGTTTTTATTCTTGGTGATTTTAACCTGAATGAAAAAAGCAAGGCGATTGTTTATTTATCCTCACAATATAATGATTCGAGACAGATTTCATTGGGGAAACCTTTTGGTCCTTTTGGCACTTTTACAGGTTTTGAATTTCATGGACCTGTGAAGGATCGCATAGATTATATCTTTTGTTCAAAAGAAATCATTACCGTCAAAAAATATGTAGTGCTTACTGATTCCAAAGACCAAAGGTACCCATCCGACCATTTTCCTGTGATGATTCAAGCCAAAATCCTTGCACAAAATAGGGATTAGACATTTAATTTTTTACCGATATACATAAGTTTAAATCCTTGTTCAACAGTGAGTTGATCGTGATTTGAAGGGATCATATGAATGTCATTATTAAGGTCTTTTACAAATACAGGAATTGTTTTAATCTCATGTTTGGTAGCCTCGATAATTTGCTGATAGTGCTCGTTTGAATTGATAGTCACCTCATTAATGATCGGGTAATCTCTTACCACCTCAGAGATATTAATGAAGTCATCAGTCTGCGAAAAAAGTCCTTCTTCAGGATTATTGTTGGGATCTCTCATTTCTTTTCCGCTAATAAGCCTAAAAGCACCTTCTTCTCCGAATGAAGGTTTTAGTTTTGATAAGGCGTATTCATTGATGGTATTGCTGCCAGTCAGAGCAAGTAAAAATCCCATATCGTTCAATTCAATATTTTCAAAGATCTCATCTCCGTAAATATCGCATTCAATTGCTTCGAGGTCTTCTTCTTTGGCTTTGGAAATATTGTTTCTATTACTGTCAATCAAGACAACTCTTCTATTGTTGTTTTTCAAATAGGTAGCTATAAGTCTGGAAGGTTCCGAGGCGCCAATGATCAATATTCCTTCAGATTTCTTAAGTAGTACACCGGTAAATCTTGCCACTATTCTTGCAGTAGTGGCATTTAGCAAAACGGTCCCTAATACGATCATAAAGACCAAAGGGGTGATATAGTTTGCATTGGTCACTCCCTGCATCGTCAGTTTCAATCCAAATAAGGAGGCAATACCGGCTGCAACGATACCTCTGGGACCAACCCAGCTGATAAATATTTTTTCATTTCTGGTCAGAGAGCTTTTTCTACTGCTAAGAAATACACCAAGTGGCCTTACAATTAATACAACACATCCAAAAAGAATAAGCGAATTCCAGTTGTAGATCAATTCAAGATCAGTCAGATTGATATTGGCAGAGAGCAGGATAAAAAGGATAGATATCAATAAGATACTAATGGTTTCCTTAAAATACAAGACACCTTTCAAGGCAGCGAGTTTCATATTTCCTAGTACCATACCCATGACGACCACAGCAAGCAGACCACTTTCATGGGCGAAGAGATCAGCAAGAACAAATACACCTAATACAAGAGCAAGAGAGACAACATTTAATAAATAATGAGGAATCCATCGTTGTTTAAGTGAAGTGGCAAAAACATAGGCTGACGTAAACCCAATAGAAAAGCCTATAACTATAATTTTCCCAAATTCCACCAAGGTTTCTTTTGTGTATTCAGTGCCATGATCACCACCAAGACTGATAAATTCGAAAACAATAACGGCTACCAGCGCTCCAATTGGATCAATAAGAATACCTTCCCATTTCAATATAGTTGAAATATCTTTTTTCAAAGGTAAATTTCTTAGAATTGGTGTGATCACTGTAGGTCCTGTAACAATGATTAAAGAAGAGAATAAAAAGGATAAGGGCCAGTTGAGACCAATAATAAAGTGTGCTGCAATTCCTGCAGTGATCATAGTGACCAAGGCTCCTACAGTGATTAGTTTGTATATCACAGGGCCTACACTTTTGATCTCATCTTTTTTCAAAGTGAGCCCTCCTTCAAAAAGGATCAAGGCAATGGATAAGGAAACAAAATTAAACAGACTTTCTCCCGGAAATAGTCCATAACTGCCATTCCAAACTGGTTCTATCCATTTATTGCCATCGGCGGAAAACATGGTAGAAAACGGGCCAACGAACAGTCCTATAAGAATTAAAGGAAGGATAGCAGGAATTTTAAATTTCCAGGCTACCCACTGGGCGAGTATTCCCAGAATGATAATACCAGCAAGTTCGAGCATATTAAATTTTATTGATCGTTTAAAAATACTATTTTTATCTGATTCAATAGAAGGTTGAATGAAACAAGAAAAAATATTAGATAACGAACTGATCATAAACAGATCAAGGAACAGATAAATAAATAGCAGATCAGATGAAATTTGAACTATGTACAGATAGTGTAGAAGGCGCAGAGATGGCTGGTAAATTTGGTTTTACCAGTATAGAACTTTGTGCAGCTTTATCAGTAGGAGGCCTAACGCCTAATTATGGACTGATCAAACAATGTGTGGATAGGTCAGAAGCGGAAGTTCATGTGATGATAAGGCATAAAGAAGGAGGTTTTCAGGTTACAAGTGATGATTTGATTCTCATGCGTTTGGATATTAAAGCGGCTATGGAAGCAGGAGCCTATGGAGTTGTTTTTGGAATTCTTGATGCGAATAATACAGTTGCTGATACCAATAAAGAACTGGTTCAGCTGGCCCATGAATTAGGTTTGAAGACCACTTTCCACAGAGCCTTTGATTTTGTGCCAGATTACAGGGCAGCGATAACTAAAGTGGAAGCTTTTGGCTTTGATCGTTTGTTGACTTCAGGGCTGCAGCCAAAGGCAGAAAAGGGGATCGCTCTCATCGCTCAAATACAGCAGGCATACGGACATAAAATTCAGATCATAGCCGGTAGCGGTGTAAATGCAGGAAATGCTTTAAATTTTTCAGATTCAGGTATTGAATACCTTCATTTTACGGCGAGAAAACCTCAAAGTGAAGTCGTGCAGATGGGTATGGGTCAAGCCATGGTTACAGATACTGATAAGATCCAACAAATTATAAACCTGCCATTTCGTTAAGCGAACTGGTGTTTGCAATTTCTTTTATCGGCATCTAAAGCGTTTTGAATTATTGGTTTGGTTTTCTTTATAAATACCTTCTAACCGGGTCATACAATAATACTGACCCCTTTGGACGAAATATTTTTCCTTTCGTCAAAGATAAAGTCAATCTGCCCTAAATTGACCCCCCAACACCCCACCTGATTGACAAGTAAATTTTTATCATCAAGATTTCTAACTACGGTGGGTTTTTTTAAAAAAGTGTGGGTATGCCCACCAATAATGAGGTCTATATTTTTGGTATTTTTTGCCAAATTAAGATCACAGATATATTCAGGGGTTCTTTTGTAATAATAACCAAGATGCGAGAGGCAAATGACCAGGTCGCATTGCGCTTCATTTTTTAAGGTATTGGTCATATCCTGGGCAGTTTCTATAGGATCGAGATAGATCGTTTCCTTATATAACTGAGGATCCACAAGGCCGTCAAGTTTAATACCAATACCAAATACTCCGATTTTAATACCATCAACATGATAAATTTTATAGGGCTTGGTTTTGCCATCAAGGGTAGTGTTTCCAAAATCATAGTTGGCAATGAGAAAATCAAAACTGGCATGAGGCAATTGTTTTTCAAGGCCATTAATACCATTATCAAAGTCATGATTTCCTATGGTTGCAGCATCATAACCCAGCCTACTCATCATTTTAAATTCTACTTCACCACCGAAATAATTAAAATAAGGCGTACCCTGGAAAATATCCCCCGCATCGAACAGCAGGGTGTTCGGGTTTTCTAGTCGAACATTTTCTATAAGAGACGCCCTACGGGCAACTCCTCCAATGTTGGGATATTTATCGTGACCCTCAGAAAATGGTTCTATATGACTATGTACATCATTGGTGTGCAGGATGGTGATCTTTTTTTCTGTTTTTTGCTCACAAGAGGTCAATGAGAGCCCCCCTAAACCGATAAGGGATCCGGTAGCGATTGAGTTTTTTAAAAACTGTCTTCTTTCCATTTAATTGATTTTAGAAAATCGGTTATCCAATGAACTATGAAGCGTGTCTAGCTTTCTGAGCTCATCTATAAGGGCATCCCTAACTTTATAATCACTGATATACAAATCAAGAGGTTGGGTAAAAAAAGACATATTATCTCCTCCATGCTGTAAATAGTCATGTGTAAGCACCCAATAGCTCTTATTTGGGTCAAATTTATTACCCTGAATTTGAATTTTTGATAATTCTCCATCCTTTAGTTCAAGATGAAGACCTGCTATAGGATGCGCCTGTTTTCTCGTGGCCACATAATCAAAAAGTTCAGTCACCATGCTCCCTGATAAATGGGCTACGACCAATTTGTTTTCAAAGGGCATTAGTTTAAAAATATTTTCTACCGTTACTGAACCTTCGGGAATAGCAGTTCTAATCCCACCATAATTGAATAAAGCAAAATCAATATGTTTTCCTTTTTCATTGAAAAAAACACTGTCTGCACGTGCCAAACAGACGTCCGCATAAAAATTTCCAAGTGAACTTTCGAGTTCAGCCTCGCTTCTTGATAAATTCCTGGGATTATAGCAAAGTACTTCGTTAATTTTACTTTCGAGTTCATCGTGGTAGGGTTGGATATCGCTAAGTATATTCTGATCAGACTTCAGACTAGGGCTGATTTCAATTTGTTTGCCACGGATCATTTTCAGTTCATTGTTTTTTTCTTTACAGGAAACCGTGATTTTGTTTAATAATGACGAAATCAATATTAATACTATAATTTTATATAGTTTTGTGTGCATAATTCTGGTGAATGGGAATATTGAATTTAAAGAATACAACTGCCAACAAATTTATAAAAAACCAACTTAATGCTGCATCTTCCGACAGGGAATTTGAGGTGAAGGTCATAAAAAGGGTTGGAGTGCTGGCAGAATTATCATTGATTCAAACCTATGATTTCACCAAACGATTAAGTAAAGGTTTGAATTTAGAGCCTGAAGACTTAAAAATATGTTTGTTTGATCCTAGTGGAAAGGGCACGGCACTTGAGTTTTACAGGCCTTGTAGTGAAAAGGATTTTGGTTTGTATGGCAAAATAAAATCAGAGGCGCTGAACAAGTTTGTGAGTAGAGATTTTGATCTTTTGGTCAATTACTGTGATCCAGAGCTTTTGTTTCCCAAGGTGATTATGTTGAAATCAGCTGCGAAAATGAGGGCTGGTTTTGAACATGAGGTGAATTTTTTTAATGATATCGCCATAAAAGTACCTGGAAATGATATCGATGGTTTTAACAGGGAACTGCTTAAGTATTTACAAATACTTAAGTTAATCAATAATAAGAATGATTATCAATAATAAAATGGAACAATTTAGAGGAACAGGGGTGGCATTGATAACGCCTTTTACTTCAAATGACGAGATAGATTTTGAAGCTTTGGAAAGGCTTGTCAATTATCAGGTGGATAATGGCATAGACTATTTGGTAGTCCTTGGTACTACCGGAGAAACTGCGACCCTTAGCAAAAACGAAAAAGATCTCATAAAAGCCAAAGTTCTTGAAGTAAATAATGGAAGACTACCGGTTGTACTTGGACTTGGAGGTAATAATACCAGGAGCCTGGTGGAGGAGTTGGAGCAAGATAACTTCGATGGTTTTTCGGCTATTTTGTCGGTTTCACCTTACTACAATAAGCCCTCTCAGGAAGGAATATACCAACATTTTAAAATGATTGCAGAGGCAAGTCCTGTTCCTGTGATCTTATATAATGTCCCACCGCGCACCGGAAGTAACATGACGCCGGCAACTGTGATGCGCCTCGCCAATGATTGTAAAAATATTATTGGTATTAAAGAAGCCGCAGGTGATTTTGAGCAAGTTCTTGAATTGATCAAAAGCAAACCTGCTGATTTTCTTGTTATATCAGGAGAGGATAAACTGGCATTGCCGTTGGTATTGGCTGGAGGGGCAGGGGTTATCTCAGTGATTGGTCAGGGCTTACCAGCAGCTTTTAGTGAAATGATTCGGTTGGGGCAAGCAAGCGCTTGTGACGAAGCCTATGAGACTTATTACAGATTATCAGAAAGCATAGATTTGATCTTCGCTGAAGGGAATCCTTCAGGTATCAAAAGCATGCTAAAAGCACTTAAAATTTCAGATGCTTTTGTGAGGTTACCATTAGTGCCTGCAACACAAGAATTACAACAAAAAATTAATACCTTTGTATCTCGTTTTAAAATTTAGAAAATGGTTTCAGATATTATTGAAAAAGCATTAAATCACCAGATTCAGATTGAAGCTGAATCTTCACAGATATACCTGGCAATGGCTTCTTGGGCTGAATTTCAGGGGTTTGAGGGAGTAGCATCATTTATGTATGCTCATTCAGATGAAGAAAGAATGCACATGTTAAAACTTGTAAAATTCGTGAATGAAAGAGGTGGTCATGCGCAGATTTCTGCGTTGGAAAAACCTCCTATGTCATTCGGATCCTTTAAGGAAATGTTTCAGAGTCTTTTTGATCATGAAGTAATGGTCTCTCAAAAGATCAATGATCTGGTTGATATCACACTCACTCAAAAGGATTACGCTACTCACAATTTTCTTCAATGGTATGTAGCTGAACAGATTGAGGAAGAGGCACTTGCAAGAAATATTCTCGATAAGATTAAATTGATTGGAGATGATAAAGGAGGTTTATACCTTTTTGACAATGATGTGAAACTTCTGGTTACAAATCAGGCTCCGGTTTAGAAAAGAGAATCTTTCATTGATGTTTTAGAATTAAGTCACTAAGAATCAAATATTTATTATTTGATTCTTTC
Source organism: uncultured Flavobacteriaceae bacterium (assembly GCA_964586115.1). Lineage (GTDB taxonomy): Bacteria > Bacteroidota > Bacteroidia > Flavobacteriales > Flavobacteriaceae > Lutimonas. The sequence continues at coordinate 17,565 of CAZPHF010000021.1, forward strand.
CATGGTTTAATGAAAAAATATTTTTTCTAATTCCGTTTTAAAAGAGTAATTTTGCCAAATGCAAAAAATGAAGAAGATAGCTTTTGTATTAATGCTTACCGTATTGCTCGGTTCTTGTGGCGAATACCACAAAGTACTGAACAAAGGAAAGAATACTGAAAAGTATCAGTTAGCGGTAGACATGTATGAAAAGAAGGATTATAAAAAGGCCATTGCTCTATTTGAGAAGATCATGGGTCCTTATGCCAATAAACCTCAAATGGAAAGAATCCAATATATGATCTCTGATTCTTATTTCCAAACAGAGAATTATACCATGGCGTCTTATTATTTTACCAAATTCATCGTCAATTATCCCGAGAGCACTAAAGTGCAGGAGGCAGCATATTTAAGTGCAAAAAGTTATTTTTTGGCTGCGCCTAAGTATAGCAGGGATCAGGAAGATACATACAAGGCCTTATCGGCGTATCAAGATTTTATTGATAAGTATCCTCAATCGGAATTGATAGAAGAGGCAAATGAGGATTACGCAGCATTGAATAGGAAATTACAATTCAAGGATTTTGAAGTAGCAAGACAGTATTATCATACATCGAGATACAAAGCGGCCATTCAGGCTTTTGAAAACTTTAACGAAGACCATTTAGGTTCGGAGTTTAAAGAGGAAACATATTATTACAGCTTTAAATCAGCCTATGAATTGGGAATGAAGAGTATCTTAAGTAAAAAAGAAGAAAGAATTTCAGAGGCACTATTGTCTTACAAAAAGTTTCAGAAAACATTTCCGGAATCTGAAAAAATAAAAGAGGTGGATGAATTAGGGGTAAAACTCCAGGAAGAATTGACTGAAACTAAAGAATTATTAGCTACAATATCACAAAAATAATTAACTGATGAAAGATTACAAAAATACAGGAGCTCCTGAGAGTACAATTACTTTTGATAAAGTTAAAATTGAAGCTCCAACTGAAAACATCTATAAGGCAATTGCCATTATGTCAAAAAGGGCATCACAGGTTAATGAAGATTTGAAAAGTGAACTAATTGACAAGTTAGAGGAATTTGCAACTTTCAATGATAGTCTTGAAGAAGTATTTGAAAACAAGGAGCAAATTGAAGTATCTCGTTTTTATGAAAGACTTCCAAAACCAACTTCAATTGCAGTTCAGGAATGGCTAAATGATGAAATTTACTACAGAACTCCAGATATAGATAACGATAATATAGAATAATGATGTCTGTTTTAAGCGGTAAGAAAATTCTTCTCGGAGTTACTGCGGGAATAGCTGCTTATAAAACCTCCTATTTGGTAAGGCATTTTATAAAGGCAGGAGCGGAAGTGAAAGTAGTTATGACTCCGGCTGCCAAAGATTTTGTCACACCGCTTACGTTGTCAACTTTATCGAAAAATCCTGTTCAATCTACATTTTATGAAAAGAATGAGGAGAATGAATTGTGGAATAACCATGTCGATTTAGCGCTTTGGGCTGATTTAATGGTTATTGCTCCGTTGACAGCCAATACACTTGCGAAAATGTCAGATGGCATTTGCGATAATTTGCTTTTGGCCACCTACTTATCAGCCAAATCAACCGTTTATTTTGCACCCGCCATGGACCTGGATATGTATCAGCATGAGACTACTTCAGGTAATATTGGTACTTTGGAGAAAAGAGGAAATGTGTTCATTCCCCCTGCATTCGGAGAACTTGCCAGTGGTCTTGAAGGTGAAGGAAGGATGGCTGAGCCTGAAGAGATCCTGACTTTTATTGAAAATCATCTTTCAGAGAGTTTACCACTTCGGGGAAAGCGTGTTTTGATCACTGCTGGCCCCACTTATGAGGCAATTGATCCTGTTCGATTTATCGGAAATCATTCTTCTGGAAAAATGGGTTTTGCTTTAGCAGAAGAGGCTGCGAGTTTAGGTGCTAACGTGACGTTGATTTCTGGCCCTAGCCAAGAAAGTCTGGAGATACGCAATATCAATAGAATTAATGTAGTGAGTGCTGAACAGATGTATCAGTCAACTCACGAATTCATTCACGGTATGGATATAGCGATCTTTTCTGCTGCCGTTTCCGATTTTACACCTAAAGTTGTATCTTCTCAAAAAATAAAGAAGCATAAAGAGAATATGGTAGTAGAATTAGTACCTACCAAAGATATACTGGCTTCTGTGGGAGCGTTAAAAAAAGAACAATATTTGGTTGGATTTGCACTGGAAACTGAAAATGAGCTGGAGAATGCTAAGGAAAAGATCAGGAAAAAAAATCTTGACCTGATCGTTTTAAATTCACTTCAGGATAAGGGAGCAGGGTTTAAATCAGAAACAAATAAGGTTACACTGATTGACAGAATAGGGAAAATTCAGGAATTTGAACTCAAGAGCAAAAGGGAAGTAGCTGCTGATATTTTTATTGAGATTTTAAAAGTTGTTCATGCGTAAGGTTTTTATCATAGTTTTGCTTGTGTTTGGGATGAAGTTATCAGCTCAGGAACTGAACTGCGTTGTATTTATCAATAGTGCCGAAATAGGCATTTCCAATAAGAAGATCTTTGATACCATGCAAAATGATATCTTCGAGTATATGAACAATACCAAATGGACCAATACTGTCTATAAAACACATGAGCGTATTGATTGTTCCCTTACCATTAATATTTTAGAGGCCGTATCGGCCAATAGTTTTAGGGGAAGTTTACAGCTCCAAATTTCCAGACCAGTTTATAATGCAACTTATACAACTTCGATTCTAAACTTTAATGACAATAATATTTCCTTTGGCTATGAGGAATTCCAGCCATTGGTGTATAATGAGAATAATTTTGATTCCAATCTTGTCTCCATATTGACTTTTTACGCCTACACCATATTGGGTTATCAGGCGGATACCTTCGGTTATAAAGGAGGAGAGAATTTTTTTAAACTTGCGGAGAGTGTCGTGAATGTGGCCCAGCAAGGTGGGGGAGTGGGCTGGAACAGAATTGATGGAAATTATACCCGATTCCAGTTGAATGAGAATTTGTTATCACCTGTATATGAACAATACCGAAAAACCATGTATGAATATCATATTTTGGGCTTAGACCGAATGGTTGATAATACAAGAGATGCCAAGGAGGTCATGAGTAAATCTATTCAGGATTTTCAGAATTTGTATAATGAAAGGCCCAACACTTTTTTAATTCGGGTTTTCTTTGATACAAAAGGGGATGAGATCGTTGATATATTTTCTGATGGTCCAAGTATTGATACTTCCCAACTGAAAGAGGTGCTTTCCAGAATTTATTCATCCTATGATGAAAAATGGAAAGAAATTAAAATGTAGTCGCCAGTAGATTCCTGTAACTTTTTATTTAAGTTTGTTTATCGCTCTGTATCTTTTTAATTAAGAAGAATTTATGCTCGCATCATTATCCATAAAAAATTATGCCCTGATAGAAAACCTGAAAGTAGAATTCAAGGAAGGTCTTTCTATCATTACAGGTGAAACCGGAGCTGGTAAGTCTATTTTAATGGGAGGGCTGGCCTTGGTATTAGGAAAAAGAGCTGACACTACTTTGGTCTATGACAAGGCTAAAAAATGTGTTATAGAAGCAGAATTTCAGGTCGGTTCATACCATCTGGAAATGTTCTTTAAGGAAAATGACCTCGATTATGATCCATGGGTGATCATCAGGAGAGAAATATTACCTAATGGAAAATCAAGAGCCTTTGTAAATGATACGCCAACAAATTTATCAGTTTTAAATAGCTTGACAAGTCAGTTGATCGATATACATTCTCAACATGAAACTTTGCAATTGTCAGACCCGTCTTATCAGTTCCATATCATAGATTCATTGGCTGATAATAACACCTATTTGAAGGATTACCATTTGGCTTTTCAGAAGCACAAGTTGATGTCAAGGGAGTTGGAGGCCATCAAACAAGGACAGCTTCAGGCCCAGAAGGAATATGATTATAATGTATTTCTATGGGATGAATTGGACAAGGCGGCCTTAAAGACAGGAGAACTTGAAGATCTCGAAAAAGACCTTGAAAAACTCTCACATATAGAAGAGATAAAAGCTAGTTTAACTGGTGTACTGGAGATTTCAGAAAGAGAATCACTGGGAACGTTAAGTCAGCTTTCTGATATCAGCCAACAATTGATGCGCATCGGGTCTTATGCGGATCTTTATAATACTTTGTCGGAAAGAATGCAAAGTATGATCATAGAATTTAAAGATGTCATGAGTGAGGTAGAAGCTGAAAATGATCATTTAGTCTATGATCCTGCGACATTAGAGCAAGTGGAAAACCGTTTGCAACTGCTCTATGATTTACAGAAGAAGCATCAGGCCTTGACTATTGAAGAGCTGATCGAGGTTCGTGATCAGTATCAATTGAAAATTTCGGAGGTAGACAATGCTGATGAAATGATCAACAAAAAATATGAGGAAATCAAACAGGCTGAAGAAAGCCTATTGAGGTTTTGTAAAAAGTTACATGATCGTAGAAAAAAGGCTTTTCCTCAGTTTTGTGTGCAAATGGAGAAAACATTAGCAGGTCTTGAAATGAAAAATACCAGGTTCATGGTCAATCTGTCAAAAACAGATGAATTCATGTTTAATGGAGGAGATCATTTGCAATTCTTGATGTCATCAGATAAAGGAAAATCCTTTGAGCTTATAAAGAAGGTGGCCTCAGGTGGTGAAATGTCGAGAATAATGCTGGCTGTGAAGTCGATATTGTCAAAATATTCGAATTTACCGGCCATTATTTTTGATGAAATTGATACTGGAGTTTCGGGCGAAGTTTCTAACAGGATTGCAGAACTAATGCTTACTATGAGTGCAAATATGCAAGTGATTACGATCACGCATCTTCCTCAGGTTGCTGCAAAAGGACATTATCATTATAAAGTATTTAAAGAAGAACGCAAGGAAGGAATTTCATCAAATATCAAAAAATTGAACAGTGACGAACGCCTGGTCGAGTTGGCCGAAATGCTTGGAGGAAGTAAGATCACAGAATCTGCAATAGCACATGCAAAACAGTTGTTGTCATAATATTCATTTGAAAATAATCTATTAACTTTGCCGCTGTTTGAGAACAAATTTTGCAATCATAATAAAACAATATTTAAATAATTATATATGTACAATCTTTTAAAAGGAAAAAAGGGAATCATTTTTGGAGCTTTGAATCAAGACTCTATTGCTTGGAAAGTAGCAGAGAGAGCCCATGAGGAAGGAGCAACTTTTGTATTGACCAACGCCCCAATCGCAATGAGAATGGGTGAAATCAATAAATTAGCTGCTGCTACGGGGTCTGAGATCATTCCAGCTGATGCCACTTCTATGGAAGATCTTGAGAATTTAGTAGAAAAGTCTATGGAAATTCTGGGAGGAAAGATTGATTTTGTACTTCATTCAATTGGGATGTCGATCAATGTGAGAAAAGGAAAGCATTATACTGAGTCTAATTATGATTATACCCATAAGGGATTTGATGTTTCTGCCTTATCCTTTCATAGAGTGATGAATGTACTTTACAAGAAAAATGCCATGACTGAATGGGGTTCCATTGTAGCACTTACCTATATGGCGGCGCAAAGAGTTTTTCCTGATTATAACGATATGGCTGATAATAAGGCTTACCTTGAATCGATTGCCAGAAGTTTTGGTTATTTCTTCGGACGTGACCACAAGGTGCGTGTCAATACGATTTCTCAGTCACCAACTCCTACCACAGCCGGAAGCGGTGTAAAAGGGTTTGGCGGATTCTTAAGCTATGCTGAAAAGATGTCACCTTTAGGTAATGCTACTGCATTGGAATGTGCAGATTATACACTTACTCTTTTTTCGGACCTAACCCGAAAAGTTACCCTGCAAAACTTGTTTCATGACGGAGGTTTCTCAAATATGGGAATCAGTGATGTGATTATGGATGGTTTTATGGATGCCGAAGAGTAAGTCATGTTAATTTGAGCGATATATCACGATCGGGAAATTTTTGAGATTATCTTAATTTTCCCGATTTTTTTTAAACTTTACTGAAAACTATTTCATCTTGCGTTTTTCTATTATCATACCGGTTTACAACAGGCCAGAGGAGCTCGATGAGTTGCTTGAGAGCATTTTGGCGCAAAACCCTTTTACCAACCCTGAAATAATTGTCGTAGAAGATGGGTCGGTAAAAACAAGTAGTTCGATAGTCAAAAAACATGAAGAATCGCTGAATATCAAGTATTGCTTTAAGAAAAATTCAGGACCCGGAGATAGTAGAAATTATGGAATGGATCGTGCCTCCGGTGACTATTTCATTCTTTTAGATTCTGATTGTATTCTTCCGGAGGATTATCTTTCAAATATTGAGACTGCACTTAAAAAAGGCTATGTAGATGCATTTGGCGGACCAGATGAGGCGCATGACAGTTTTAGCAGCTGGCAAAAGGCCATCAATTATAGTATGACCTCCTTTCTTACAACCGGAGGCTTAAGAAATAAGGAGACACCATCAAAAAAATTCCAATTGAGAAGTTTTAATATGGGGCTATCCAAAAAGGCTTTTACCTTGACTGGGGGCTTTTCAAAACAGAGAATTGGAGAGGATATTGATTTGAATTTCAAGCTTTTGAAAAAGGGCTGCACGACGCGTTTGCTCCCGGAGGCATTTGTTTTTCATAAAAGGAGAACTTCCTACAGGGCCTTTTTTAAACAGACAAATAATTTTGGAGCAGCACGACCCATATTGAATAAAATGTACCCAGGTTCTTCTAGGTTGACTTATTGGTTGCCCTCATTCTTTGTACTTGGATTTTTAGCGGCTTGCCTGATCTTGTATTTTGGATATAAGAGCGGTATTATGGTTTATGCTTTTTACACCATACTCATCCTGATTGATTCCTTTTCTAAAACAAAAAATGTTGTTGTTGCCTTAAACAGTTTATTGGCAGTATATGTGCAGTTTTTTGGATATGGTTTGGGTTATTTAAGATCTGTTTTCAGGCTTTATGTTCAGGGTATGGATATCAGAGCAGCATTTCCGGGAATGTTTGCTTAGCGTTTAGTTCATAAGACGCGATCCTGTTTCTCCTGATTTTATTTTCCTTAAATTTGACCATCTTATAACAAGCCATGAAATACGTAGAAAATATATTGAAAACCATTGGGAATACACCCATGGTTAAATTGAATAAAATTGTAGAGGATGTTGATGCGCTGGTACTCGCAAAGGTAGAAACCTTTAATCCAGGGAACTCAGTGAAAGACCGCATGGCACTTAAAATGATCGAAGATGCCGAAGCCTCTGGATTATTAAAACCAGGAGGTACCATCATTGAAGGTACTTCGGGTAATACCGGAATGGGCCTTGCGATTGCTGCCAATATAAAAGGCTATAAATGTATTTTTGTGATTGCTGATAAACAGTCTAAAGAGAAAATAGATATTTTAAGGGCAGTGGGTGCTGAGGTGGTTGTTTGCCCAACTCATGTGGAACCTGAAGATCCCAGGTCCTACTATTCGGTTTCCAGAAGACTGTCTGAGGAAACGCCGAATTCCTGGTATGCACTTCAATATGACAATCTTTCCAACACTGCTGCTCATTATGAAAGTACCGGTCCTGAAATCTGGGAACAGACCGATGGTAAAGTGACCCATTTTGTTGTAGGGGTGGGTACAGGAGGTACCATTTCAGGGGTGGGGAAATACTTAAAAGAAAAAAACCCAAATATTAAAATTTGGGGTATAGATACCTATGGCTCTGTGTTTAAAAAGTATCATGAAACTGGTGAGTTTGATCAGAATGAAATCTATTCCTATATAACTGAAGGCATTGGAGAGGATATCCTACCAAAAAATGTAAATTTCGACATCATTGACGGCTTTGAAAAAGTAACCGATAAAGATGGCGCGGTTTATACCAGAAAATTAGCAAGGGAAGAAGGAATTTTTGTTGGGAATTCTGCTGGATCAGCCATTAAAGGAGTACTTCAATTAAAAAAACATTTTAAACCAGATGATGTAGTTGTTGTGCTGTTTCACGATCATGGTAGCCGTTATGTGGGAAAAATGTTTAATGATGACTGGATGAGGGAAAGAGGATTCCTTGATGAAAATATTACAACGGCAGCGGATCTGATTAAGAATAAAAATGAGGAGTTGGTTTCGGTTAAAACGGAGGAATTGGTTTCTCATGCCATTGAGCGCATGCGGAAGTATGAAATATCTCAACTACCTGTAACGGACGCTGATGGTTTTGTAGGATCTCTTGACGAGAGTCAGTTATTCAGGCTGTATTTTGAAGATAAACATATCGCAGATAAACCGATAAAGGATGTTATGAGCAAGCCCTATCCTGTAGTCAAAAAGAATGTGTCGGTTGAGAAAATATCCTCATTGATTCATAAAAACAATCAAGCTGTTATTGTAGATGCAGGAGATGGACAGTTCCATATTGTTACAAAGCAGGACATTATTAAAATGATACAATGAACCATTGAAATAATGAAATAATGAAACAATGGAAAAAAAACCAAATATTAATTCATTGTCTCATTTTTTCATTAACTCCTTAATATTCAGGGTACCAGTTTCGAAGTCTGACATCAATTCCAGGATCTTTTTCGTTGACCAGCTTTTTAAAAGCTTCCGTATCGCTCATGTCAGGATTACCTCTATAATGATAAGGGTAAACTACCTTTGGTTTAAAATCGAGTACCGCACTTGCAGCCTGATCAATAGTCATCGTGTAGGGGAGGTTCATACATACAAAAGCAATATCGACATCCTTTAATTCACGCATTTCAGAAATATCTGCAGTATCTCCAGAGATATAAACCTTCTTTTTACCAATTTGTAAAATATATCCATTGCCTCTTCCTTTTGCATGCTTTGAATCGGCGGATTCGGGTAAATTGTACATAGGAGTCGCTTCAATGCCAATACCCTGTTGCTTGCTGTGTTCACCATTTGCCAGAATGATTAATTGACTGTGATACTTTTCAGATATTTGATCAGCTACAGCTTGAGGAACCACAATCTTGATTCCTTTTGTGTCTATGGCATCCAGTGTTTTTTCGTTCAAATGATCTCCATGGATATCTGTAATTAAAATAAGGTCGGGCTTTGCAATTCCTTTAAAAGCCTTTTCGCCTCCATAAGGATCTATATAGATAATTTTGCCTTCATATTGAAAGGCAAGGGTTCCGTGCAAAATGGGTTGTATAACAAGGTTTCCTTTTTTCAATTTAAAAATGTCCGCTTCTGGCCGTTGTCCAAATACAAAAATGGTATTCAAAAGAAGAAGGAAAGCGAAGATCGATTTTTTATTCATAAGTATATTGTTTTAGATTTTTAATGATAAAGAATTGGTGTAAAGCCATTTTTAACTCCTTCATTTATGATCGTAAAATCATCATGAATGGTTAAGGTTAAAATATTTTTTTCACCTCTATTTTTAAATAAGAGATCGCCGCACTGGTTGGGCCGTCATTTTTACCCATATTACTTAGGATGTCTTCCCTTAATTGTTCGGCCGTTTCCACCTCTTTCTTAGCAGCCGTGGTACGGATAATTTTGATCATCAAATTCTTGGAGGTAACCACTGCCTTCCATGCCGTTTCCGAAACATAGATCTGTTGGGCCAGGTTATGCTCAAATTCCTGTTCAACAATGCTGATTAATTTATGGCTGTATTTTTCAGGATCCTTTCCTGTAGGCTTGATCCTGATCAGTAATTTGTTAAGGGAGATACGTTCCAAAAATAGAATAAGTCTTTCAAATGCTTGCAAACGTATGGGTAAGGCTTGCTTTTGAGTTTCTTTTCTAAGCAGAAAGTTTCGTCGTTTATCTTCATTCTCGGTATGGTACTTAAAGAAGTAGAGCGCAACGAGTCCGGTAACAACAGCAGGCAAGGTGTAGGATAATAATTCTATAATTTTTGTCAGGTCCATGGATAGAATTTAGAGGTTCAAATATAACTTATGTAACTATCATTACAAAGTACAATTTAGATGATATTTGTCACAATTAATTGTAACTTATGATACTAACTTTGATTTAAATTAACAGATCGTAAAAGTCATAAAAATGAAATTAATTTTATTTTAGTAATTTCATGTCACATGAACAATACGGCACAAATTTAATCATTATGATACACAAATCAATCAAACTATTTTTAATACTCTTGAGCAGTATGGCTATGGCTCAAACCGGGCATCTTATGCAAGGTGTAGGGGCAGTCAATATGTCAATGGGGGGCGCTTCAACTGCTCAACCTCTTGATATTAGTGGAGCTATGCAATGGAACCCCGCAGCACTTTCTGTTTTTGACGGCTCTATTTTAAAATTTGACATTGGTGCCTTTGAAGGTGTGCCTGAATTGTCATCATCGCTTCCTCCTGGAATGTTAGGAGAAGGAGCACCAGGCACTTTTGGTGAGACTAAATCTGAATTAGGGTATAGTCCTATGCCAGCTCTTGCATTTGCATGGGGAAAAAAAGATTCCAAACATACGTTTGGTATTTCTGCGTTTGGAGTAAGTGGTTTCGGTGTTGATTTTCCACAAGAAACCAATTTACCGATTGGTTCGGATGGTAATCCGAATCCTAATTGGGATCCAAACAATTCAAATGCTATTCTATATCCTCAAAATTTGATGGGCTTTGGAAATTTACATTCCGAATATATGTTATTGCAAGTAGGGTTTACCTGGGCTTATAATATTTCTGAAAAATTTTCTATTGGTCTGCAACCTACTTTTAACTATTCTTCCTTGATTTTAGAACCTAATCCATTGGCTGCGCCAAGTCAAACCTTGGGCTATCCATTAAGTGAATCTGCCGTTGCCACTGGTTTTGGTGGTCAGGTTGGTTTGTTCTATGATTCATTAAAAGGAATTAAGATAGGTGCCTCATATAAGAGCCCGCAATTCTTTAGTGAATTTGATTTCGAGAATAACTACTTAGATGGTTCTTCTGCACCAAATGTTCAGTTTACGATGAATTATCCTGCTATTTATTCAATTGGACTTGGTTATTCAAAGGGAATTGTTGATATCGCTTTGGATTATCGTTATGTGGACTATGAAAGTACAGAAGGATTTGAAGATTTCGGATGGTCAATAGCTGATGAAGGCCCGATGACAGGCTTTCCTACGGGAGCTGTAAATGGCTTTGGATGGCAGAATATGTCTGTTGTTTCAGCAGGACTTCAATTAAAAGCGATTAAGAAATTGCCATTGAGATTTGGTTATACCTATAGTTCCAATCCTATTCAAGACGAGTTGGCTTTCTTTTCTACTCCGGCTACAGCTATTATTGCTCATGCCTTTCAATTTGGTTTGAGTTATGAAGTTTCTGATGCATTCAGAATTGACGCTGTGTATCACTATGGTATGAGTGACGGTAAAACAAGTGGAAATCTTTTAAGTCCGGTACCGGCAATCGATTTTAACCAAGATGGTTTTCCTGATGGACCATGGGATGCTACCAATAATCCTTTAGGTAAGATTCCAGGTTCAGAAGTTGCTTATGAAATGACCACTCAAATGTTTATGTTGGGTCTTAATTTTAATTTAAAAGGCAAAGATACCGATGGTGATGGCGTAAAAGATAAAGATGATTTATGCCCTGAAGTAGCAGGTCTAGAAGAATTTAAAGGCTGTCCTGACACAGATGGAGACGGTATTGAGGATTCAGAAGACAAATGCCCAACTGAGGCAGGTTTAGCTAAATTTAATGGCTGTCCTGATACAGATGGTGACGGTTTTATGGATTCAGAAGATATGTGCCCTGAAGTTGCTGGTTTAGAACAATTTAATGGTTGCCCTGATACTGATGGAGATGGCGTTATGGATTCACAAGACGCATGTCCAAATGAAGCGGGGCCTATTGAAAATAAAGGTTGCCCGGTGAAAGATGCTGATGGAGACGGTGTTCCGGATGATCAAGATAAATGCCCTAATGTTGTTGGTTCATCTTCAAATTACGGATGCCCGGCAGTAACTGAAGCGGTACAAAAAGAAATTACCGATTTGGCAAGAGCTATTTATTTTAAAACAGGTAAAGACTCTTTTACTGATGAAACACAGATCAGACTTGAAGGTATTGACAAAATCCTAACTGAGTATACAACTTCACAATTCGTAGTTGAAGGACATACTGACAGTACAGGTAGTGATAAAATCAATAGTGAATTATCTCAAAAAAGAGCTGATGCAGTGATGAATTATTTAATTGAAAATGGTTTTCCTGCTGAGAATATCAAAGCGGTAGGTTACGGTTCTTCAAAACCTATTGGAGATAATAAAACCTCAAAAGGTCGTCAGGCCAATAGAAGGGTAGAAATTTACACCAAGAAGTAGAGACACCGCAATAGTTTTTAAAAACCGCTTTTTTAAGCGGTTTTTTTTTGACAAAATGTCAATAACTTTTATTGTTGTTCTTCAATATGCATTGTATTTTTGAAGAAAAACGCAGGGGAAGTGAGTAGTTATTTGGACGAGTTAAACGAGGCACAAAAAGAGGCAGTTCTTCAAAGAGAGGGACCCATGATCATCATCGCAGGAGCCGGATCTGGTAAAACCAGGGTCCTTACCTATAGAATTGCGCATTTGATGAAAAATGGGGTAGATCCGTTCAATATTTTGTCACTTACTTTTACCAATAAAGCGGCTAAGGAAATGAAAAGTCGTATTGCCGGCGTTGTAGGCCCTAGTGAAGCAAAAAATTTATGGATGGGTACCTTTCATAGTGTTTTTGCAAGAATACTGAGAAGCGAGGCCGAAAAATTGGGTTATCCATCGAATTTTACGATATATGATACACAGGATTCAGTAAGATTAATTTCTTCCATCATTAAGGAATTACAACTCGAAAAAGATAAGTATAAACCCAAACAGGTTTTAGGGAGGATCTCACAATTTAAGAATAGCCTGATTACTGTTAGGGCCTATTATCAGAACCCAGAGGTAATGGAGGCTGATAAGGTATCCGGAAGACCTAAAATTGGCACCATTTATCAGGCATATGTAGATCGTTGTTTTAAAGCTGGGGCAATGGATTTTGACGATTTGCTCTTAAGGACCAATGAATTACTCACACGATTTCCTGAGGTTCTGGCAAAATATCAAGAAAGGTTTCGGTATATTTTGGTGGATGAGTATCAGGATACCAATCACTCTCAATACCTCATAGTAAGGGCCTTGGCAGACAGATACCAGAACATTTGTGTGGTAGGTGATGACAGCCAGAGTATCTATGCCTTTCGTGGAGCCAATATCCAGAACATTCTTAATTTTCAAAAGGATTATGACGATGTGAAAATTTTCAAGCTCGAACAAAATTACCGTTCATCCAGTAATATTGTTCAGGCCGCCAACAGTGTCATTGATAAAAACAAGACAAAACTGGATAAAGAAATCTGGACCTCAAATCAAGAGGGAGAGTTGATTAAAATAATGCGTACTTATTCTGAGGGAGATGAAGGCCGTTTTGTGGCAAGTTCGATTTTTGATAATAAGATGCAGTACCAATTGCCAAATAATAATTTCACCGTACTCTATCGTACCAATGCGCAATCAAGAGCCATTGAAGATGCCTTGCGTAAGAAAAATATCAAGTATAGGATCTATGGTGGCTTGTCATTTTATCAAAGAAAGGAGATCAAGGATACCTTGGGATACCTGAGATTATTGATCAATCCGAATGATGAGGAGGCGCTTAAAAGAGTGATCAACTATCCGGCACGGGGAATAGGTCAAACGACCATTGACAGATTGGTTATAGCAGCGAATCATTATGAAGTTTCTATTTTCGAATTACTTTTCCAGTTAGATAGCCTTCCGATCAATATAAATTCGGGTATAAAAACCAAACTGCTGAATTTTAGAGATATGATCAGGAGTTTTCAGATCGAAGCACAATCAAAAAATGCATTTGAGATGGCTGATCTGGTAATCAAGAAAACAAGACTGATTAGGGATATAGAAAGTGAAGGCACCCCTGAAGCTGTTAGCAGGGTGGAAAATGTTCAGGAATTGATGAATGGTATCAAAGATTTTATTGAAGAGCAAAAAGAAAAAGAAGAAGATGCATCCCTGGCGTTTTTTTTGGAAGACGTAGCATTGGCGACTGATTTTGATCAGGAAAAGGATGATGTTCCGAGGGTTTCTTTAATGACCATACACCTTGCTAAGGGTTTGGAGTTTCCATATGTATATATAGTTGGCCTAGAGGAGAATCTTTTCCCCTCTGCCATGAGTATGAATACCCGGAGTGAAATTGAAGAGGAGAGAAGGTTATTCTATGTGGCACTTACGAGGGCCGAAAAACAAGTATATCTGTCATATGCACAATCCAGATATCGATGGGGAAAATTAATAGATTGTGAACCCAGTAGATTCTTAGAGGAGATCGATGAGAAATTTATCGATTATATAACTCCAAGGAAGGAAACTGTGAAGAGCAATACATTTATTGACAAGGATATTTTTGGCATCCCTGATCAAAATAAGATCAGGTTTAAAAAACCAATACAGAAAACGGTCGAGAAGCTCATCAAGAAGCCACTGACCAAACCTGAAAAATCACTACCTCCCAAGCACCTTAAAAAAGTGAGTGACATAGGTGGCTCTCAAAACCTGTTTGACAATAATCTTCTCGAGGGAAATACTGTGGAGCATGCTAAATTTGGTAGGGGAGAAGTACTTTCAGTAGAAGGAACAGGCAATAGTAAAAAGGCCGAGATTAAATTTGATTCAGGTGATACCAAGAAGTTATTACTGCAATTCGCTAAGTTGAAGATTATTGGCTAAATCGTTGCTTTGGTCATCAAAATAATTGTTACTTTGCAACAAGATAAGATTTTAATTAAAAGTTGATTTAAAGAATCTAAAGGATGGATTTAGAATATAATGCGGATCGTGAACATTTGATCATACCAGAGTATGGCAGGCACATTCAAAAGCTTGTCAATCATTGTATCAAATTGGAAGATATAGAAGTAAGAAATACTATGGCAAAAGCCATTGTACATGTAATGGGAAATATGCAACCTCATCTAAGAGATGTGCCGGATTTTCAGCATAAATTATGGGACCAATTATTTATTATGTCTGATTACAACTTAGAGGTTGACACACCTTATCCAAAACCGGAAAGAGAGGTCTTGCAGGCCAAGCCCGGGAAAATGGATTACCCAAAGTCGGCTTCCAAATACAGGTTTTATGGCAATAACATTCAGATCATGATCGATACGGCGCTTACCTGGGAAGAAGGTGAGATGAAAGACGCTTTGGTTTTTACCATAGCCAACCATATGAAAAAGTGTTATTTGAACTGGAATAAGGATACAGTTGATGATGAAGTGATCTTTAGTCATTTAAGTGAATTGTCTGGTGGAGCTTTGGTTTTGAAAGACAAGGAAACTTTATCTGAGTCAAAAGATCTATTGAGAAAGAAGCCAACTAAATCTTATCAGAAAACCAATCAAAAACAAGGTAAAAAGAATTTTAGAAAAAGATAATTCCTATTATAATAAACTTCGCTAATGTCAATATTTAAAATTGAAGGAGGGCATCGTCTACATGGTGAAATCGTCCCCCAGGGAGCTAAGAACGAGGCACTTCAAATCATTTGTGCTACCCTGTTAACCGCCTCTAAAATCACTATTAGTAATATTCCTGACATTAGGGATGTAAACAAGCTGATTTTCATATTGGGAGAGCTTGGTGTAAAAATTGAGAAACTCGATAAAAATACCTATACTTTTCAGGCAGATGATATCAATCTGAAATACCTGGAATCTGAGGATTTTAAAAAAGACGGCAGTTCACTTCGAGGCTCTATAATGATCGTAGGCCCTTTGCTTACGAGATTTGGAAAAGGTTATATTCCAAGGCCAGGAGGTGATAAGATTGGTCGTAGAAGACTGGATACCCATTTTGAAGGTTTTATAAGACTTGGAGCGACATTCAGATATAATAGGGAAGAATCCTTTTATGGAGTGGAAGCTGAAGAATTACAGGGAACTGAAATGTTACTTGACGAGGCTTCTGTTACTGGTACGGCAAATATTTTAATGGCTTCAGTGCTGGCAAAAGGAGAAACTATCATTTATAATGCAGCTTGTGAACCCTATATACAACAGTTGTGTAAGATGCTTGTAAGTATGGGGGCAAAAATCAATGGAATTGGCTCAAATAGACTTATCGTTCAAGGAGTGTCCGAACTAGGTGGTTGTGAACATCGGGTGCTGCCTGATATGATCGAGATTGGAAGCTGGATCGGCATGGCGGCCATGACCAGATCTGAATTAACAATAAAAAATGTAAGCTGGAAGGACCTCGGATTAATCCCGAATGTATTTCGAAAATTAGGAATCAAACTGGAACAGGTCAATGATGATATATTCATTCCTGCGCAAGAAAGTTATGAAATTCAGGGCTATATGGATGGTTCTATACTTACAGTTTCTGACGCACCTTGGCCCGGTTTTACTCCAGACTTATTGAGTATTGTCCTGGTGGTAGCAACACAGTCTAAAGGCAGTGTGTTGATCCATCAGAAAATGTTTGAAAGCAGGTTGTTCTTTGTGGACAAACTCATTGATATGGGTGCTAAGGTGATCTTATGTGATCCTCACAGAGCGACGGTAATAGGTATGAATCATGAGTCAAGTTTAATGGCGACAACCATGAGTTCACCTGATATCAGAGCGGGTATTTCCTTGCTTATTGCTGCTTTATCAGCCAAAGGAACAAGCATTATACATAATATTGATCAGATTGATCGAGGTTATGAAAATATTGATGAACGTTTACGCTCTTTGGGTGCTAAAATCGAAAGAATAGAGAATACCTTCTAAAATAAATTTTATAATAACTTTTTAGTTTTGTGACAATATGACACAATTAAACACTTGGCAAGTAATTTGCTTACTAGGTGTATGAGGATAAAATTGAATTAAAATGAGCGATCAAGAACATAAAGAAAAAGAAATGGAAAAAGATATTCCCAATCAGGAAGTGGAAAATGATACTACAGAGGGAGCTGCTGATCAGGTAGGAAATTCAGAAAACTCTGAAAATGAATCTATTGAATCTGAAAGTGAAGCGCTTAAAGCAGCAATTGATAAGGAAAAAAATAATTTTCTAAGGTTGTTTGCGGAGTTTGAAAATTATAAAAAAAGAACATCTAAAGAAAGAATCGAATTGTTCAGCACTGCGAATAAGGAACTGATGACAGTACTTTTGCCAATTCTTGATGACTTCGAAAGAGGTTTAAAGGAAATCGAGAAATCTTCTGATGAAGCGCTGTTGCAAGGGATGCAGTTGATTTATAACAAATTTAAGAATACATTAAGCCAAAAAGGATTGAAAGTGATGGAAGTGAAGCAAGGCGATACATTTGATGCTGAGATACACGAAGCCATTACCCAAATCCCAGCACCATCCAAAAAATTAAAAGGTAAAATAATTGATACGGTGGAGAAAGGTTATAAACTAGGAGAAACCATTATTCGTTACCCTAAGGTTATCTTGGGTAATTAAGCCTTACTAATAATTTAAAACGATCATTTGTGAAACAGGATTATTACGACATACTTGGAGTAGGTAAAAATGCTACTGCCAACGAAATAAAAAAGGCTTATCGTAAAAAAGCAGTACAGAATCACCCAGATAAGAATCCGGGAGATAAGGAAGCGGAAGAAAGATTCAAAGTGGCTGCAGAGGCCTATGAGATTTTAAGCAATGCTGACAAAAAGGCTAAATATGATCAGTATGGTCATGCCGCGTTTGAAAATGGTGGTGCCGGTGGTGGATTTGGAGGCATGAATATGGACGATATCTTTAGCCAGTTTGGTGATATTTTTGGAGGCCACTTTGGCGGAAACTTCGGAGGAGGTTTTGGCGGAGGATCCAGACAAGCCCGTGTTAAAGGAAGTAACCTGAGGATTAGGGTAAAGCTGGACTTAAAAGATATTTTAAATGGTGTTAGCAAGAAGGTAAAGGTAAAACGTCAGATAAAAGCGGCTGGTGTTACCTATAATACCTGTTCTTCATGTAATGGCCAGGGGAGTGTCATGAGGGTGACCAATACCATTCTGGGGAGGATGCAAACGGCTACTGCATGCCCTACATGTAAAGGAGCTGGTAAGGTGGTTAATCACAGGCCAAAAGGAGCAGATATCAATGGTTTGATCACTCAAGAAGAGACCGTTGAAATCGATATTCCGGCGGGAGTAACTGACGGGGTACAGCTAAAGGTTTCTGGAAAAGGAAATGAAGCTCCAGGCGATGGTATTCCGGGAGATATTTTGGTAGTGATTCAAGAAGTACAGCACGAAAAGTTAAAGCGTGAAGGTACCAACCTGCATTATGATCTTTATATTAGTTATGCTGAGGCAGTTTTGGGATCTAGTAAGGAAATTGATACACTAACAGGAAAAGTAAGAATTAAAATTGAAGAGGGCACCCAAAGCGGAAAAATACTCCGTTTAAGAGGTAAAGGTCTTCCAAGTCTTGACAGGTACGGAAATGGAGATTTGTTAGTTCATCTTAATGTTTGGACTCCTAAAAAATTAACAAAAGATCAACGCGCCTTCTTTGAAAGTGTAAAAGATCATGAAAATTTCATCCCGAAACCATCTGTTTCGGAGAAATCTTTTTTTGAAAAAGTAAAAGATATGTTTTCATAACTTCGCAAGAATCAATTTCTTATAAATAAGAATTTGAGGATAATGAATTTTTTTAAGAAAAATTTCGTTATATTTGTTTTGCTGGATTTTTAAATTCAGTAACTTTTTCTTTTTCATAGCAA
>CAZPHF010000022.1:0-36142 GCA_964586115.1 uncultured Flavobacteriaceae bacterium
AACTCTGAAACCAGCCCACTAGCAAGACATAAATTATAATAATAACCACTGCAAAGGCTGCTCCAAGGTCTCTAAAGACTTCAAAGGTAATTTGCCATTCTCCGTCCCATTTGACAGTATAGTCGCTTGAGTTGGTAGGTTGTTGGTTCCATTCTTCTTTGAGGTCATAACCTGCAGGCATCTCGATGTTTTTTAACAGGTCTGACAAACTCATTAGCGCGTATACGGGGCTTTCCAAGGCTCCTGCCATATCAGCTGTGACATACACCACCCTTCTTTGATTTTTTCTCATGATGCTTTTCTGAATCGTATCGCGTTCCAGACGAACTAGATCGGCGATGGGAAGTGTTAATCCATTAGTGGATAAAACCTTAAATTGCATCAGGTCTTGTATAGAAGCTCTTTCTTTATCTTCGAATTTTAAAACAATACCTATGTCACTATTCGATTGATCTCTGTACATTTTTCCAATCGGTTGATTAGCCAATGACATCTGCATCGTATTGACGATTTGTTGAGGGCTAATACCATTCAGCATGGCTTTTTCCTTATCTATGATAAATTTATATTCAGTTTGATCGTCTTCAACCATCCAATCGATATCGACGACATCTTCTACTTCTGCAAATTTTTCTTTTAGCTGCTCGGCAATACGTACCTGCTCGCGATGATCTGGTCCATAAACCTCAGCCACTAAGGTTGAGAGTACAGGAGGCCCGGGTGGAACCTCAACTATTTTGATATTGGCTCCGAACTTTTTACCGATTTCTTGAATTTCGGGTCGAAAAACGGTAGAGATATAATGACTTTGCTCTTCGCGATCACCTTTATCAGTCAAGTTGACCTGGATGTCTGCTATATTCGACCCTTGTCGAAGGTCATAATGTCTGACCAGTCCGTTAAAAGTGATAGGTGAGGCCGTTCCTGTATAAGATTGATAGTTTTGAACATAACTACTTTCCTTTATATACAAAGCAATCTCTTTAGTGACCATATCTGTTCTTTCCAGGGTTGTTCCCTCCGGCATATCAATAATCACCTGAAATTCATTCTTATTGTCAAAAGGGAGCATTTTTACGGCAACGGCTTTTGTCAGGAACATGGCCGAAGTAGCGAGTAACAAGAATATATTGATCCCAAAGAAGGCATAGCGATAGCTCTTTTTATCAAGAAGAGGATCAAGGGTTTTTTTATAGAACTTAAAAATAGCTGATTCTTCAAGCGATTTAGCAGGTTTCTTTTCTGCATTTTTGTCTTCTTTTTCTCTTAAAAATATATAGCCCAAGTAAGGTGTTATCGTTAAGGCTACAAACAAAGAGATCAACATCGCTATGGAAGCACCAATAGGCATAGGACTCATATATGGACCCATTAAGCCCGAGACAAAGGCCATCGGCAATACCGCTGCTATAACCGTAAATGTGGCCAGAATAGTGGGATTCCCTACTTCGTTGATGGCGTATAGCGCCGCCTGTTTAAATGGCAATCGTTTCATTTTGAAATGCCTGTGCATATTCTCAGCAATAATGATGGAATCATCAACCACGATACCTGTGACAAACACAAGTGCAAAAAGTGTAATACGATTCAGGGTGTAATCCATAAAATAATAACTGAAGAGTGTCAGGGCGAAGGTAACTGGAACAGATAGGAAGACAACCAATCCACCTCTCCAACCCATAGCCAGCATGACGACCAGTGAAACGGAAATAATGGCGATAAACAAATGACTCAACAATTCAGAAACCTTATGTGATGCTGTGGCTCCATAGTTACGTGAAACGGTTACATGTACATCATCAGGAATCAGGTCTTTTTTTAATGCTTCAATTTTTTCTAGGATCACATTTGATACTTTCATAGCGTCACCCCCTTTTTGCTTTCCTATAGAAAGTGTCACCGCATTATAGAGATCCGGATGTGCTTCTTTAGCTTTTTCAGCCTTACCAAAACCAAAATTGACATACTCTTTGGCCGATTCAGCACCATAGTTGACTTGGGCAACCTGATTTAAATAGACTGGCCTGTTTTCATTAACACCGACAATCAAATTCTCTATATCATCAACAGTTCTTAAAAAGTCTCCCGTATGGATGCTTATTTCTTTATCACTATTGGTTATTGCTCCTGAATGCGATTGCAGGTTACTGGCCTGAATCATTTGGGCAACGCTTAGTATATCAAGATTATTTTCGGCAAGTTTATCCTTGTCTAATACAACACTTACTTCCTGACTTCTTCCACCAATAATATTGGTAATGGCAACTCCTTCTACCTTTTCAACTTCAGAATTTACTTCTTCCACAAGTTGTTTTAACTGATAATCGTCGTACTGTTCACTCCAAAAAGTCAATCCCAATACCGGCACATCATCAATGGCTCTGGTTTTTACCAAAGGCATCTGAACCCCTTGAGGAATCTGATCCATGTGTTTGATGATCTCGTTATACAATTGCACAAAGGATCTCTCTAAGTCTTCTCCCACATAAAACTGAACGATTAGCATTGCTTTTCCATTCATGGAAGTAGAGTATACATATTCAACGCCTGGCAAATTACTCACTATTTTTTCGAGTGGCTTGGCCACCTTTGACTCAACCTCTGAAGGAGTAGCACCTGGATAGGCCACGAATATGTCTGCTATAGGTACTTCAATTTGAGGTTCTTCCTCTCTAGGGATCAAAAAGGAGCTGTAAACCCCTATGATCATAAAAATTACCATAAGCAATATGGTGAGCTTCGATTGTAAGAATACCGATGCAATTTTTCCTGCAAATCCTTTATCCATATCTTTTTATTTAATGTTGAGTTTTACTCCATTGTACAATTTCCCTTCTGCGCTTACAATATATTGTTCACCTTCTGAAAGGCCTGTAAGCACTTCAATCTGATCTCCCATGGACCTACCTAGCTTCAGCCATCTCAGGATAGCAGTATTTGAAGCACTTACCGTATATATACCCTGAAGATCTCCTTTGGTCACTATTGCGCTCTTTGGCACCAACACCTGACCACTTTGTTTCTGTGATGAAGGGAAGGCAGCCGATATGAACATACCTGAATACAATCTTGTTTCCTCTGGAATTCTTAGTTTGATTTTTACCAGGTACTGGCCACCGGAATTCTGCGAGGAAGTACTGATTTCACTAACAGTTCCCTCAAGATTTTGTCCGTTTGATTTTACATATACCTTGACACTATCGTGCTTCTGTACGTATGGAATATTTGTTTCAGGAACCATTACGGTGGCAACAAAGTTATCCGGAGCCTCCAGACTCATCAGGTGCTGACCTGGGTTAGCCATGTCTCCTGTTTTCACAGATTTTGAAGTGATTACACCTGTAAATGGCGCTTTTATATTGGTGTATGATAACATAGCTTCCACTTCTTTTTCCATTTGCCGCGCATTTTCAAGTTGTGCCTCGGCAATTTCGTACTGTGCTTTTACATCATCAAACTCCTTTGGAGAAGCGCTGTTTTGATCATATAATACCTGAAACCTGTCCATATCCTTTTTAGCCGTCATGAATCGGGCTTGAGCCTGCATGATCCCTGCCTGGGTCTGGGCCTTTTTGGCTTCCATATCAGCATTGTTGATATCTATCAGCGACTGACCTTTTCGTACTTTGTCTCCAACTTTGACATGTACCCTTGTCACATAACCCATCATTCGGGTACTGATATTGGCAAATTGTGCAGCTTCAATCTGTCCGCTAGCACTGAAATAGCCTTGGCCTTCAGGTAAGAATGATTTTTCTACCTGTACATTGATCGATTCTTGATCAGTAGCGGCATTGTTTTTTGAATCTGAACAGCCTGTAAGTACTGCTGTTAGTAGCAGGCTTAGACCCAATAGTTGTATGGTTTTAGTTTTTAGGTTCATCTTGTTTGTTTTTATTGGGTTAAGAATTTTAAATAGACTTTAGAAAAATTGAAATTGAAGATCGCTCTGGCATGTTCAAGTTCCTTTTCATAGTATTTGGTTTCTGCATAGAGCAGGTCTTTTGATTGTTCAAGACCTTGTTTAAATCTGTTAGTTGTAATCCTGAAAGCTTCCTTTGACTGTTCAAGGGCCAGACTGCTTAATTCGATTTGATTTTTGGAATCAGCAAATTGTCTTTTGACTTTATTGATTTCCATTGCACTTTCCTGAACGTATTTTTCTTTTTCGAGATTAGCTTTTTCTAAAAGCGCTTTTTCCTGATGGATTTTACCGATGTTTTTATAGCCACTGAAAATGTCCCATGAAAGTTGTAGCCCAATCAAATAATTATTGGCTCCAAACCCCATAAAGGATGCATCGTTCCATTCATAATTAGCAACGGCATTTGCTCTTGGAACAAAACTCATTTTTGATGATTGAAACATCTTTTCTTGTGCATCAACAGAATATTGCATAGCCAACAGATCCTTGCGTCCCATGTTAAGGGTGTAACTTTCATCTGAGTTCATCGGATCTAGCATCAATTCATCTGCTGGAGTAAGATTTGTGTTTTTGTCTTCTCCAATTAAAAAGGCCAGGTAATCTGAGATGTTGTGGATGTTTGACTTTGCCAAATGTAGTTTGTGTTCCACTTCAGCTACCCTAACTTCCATATCCAAGTAGGCAGCACTTTGCATCAAGCCTTGTTCGAAACTGTTTTTCGCCCAGATGTGATTTTGAACTGCTGTTTCCTTGGCTTTTTGAATAACTTGAAGTGACTTATGCGCTAATTGTAACTGCATATAAGTTTTGATGGCTTCCAGTTCAACATACTCTGCGGTTCTTTGGGCCTGCAGATTTGACGCTTCCAAGTTGAGGTTGGCCATTTTCCTTTCTTTCCATCCATCTACATTGATCAATGGTTGCATCAGTTCGATTCGTGTATTAAAATTTTCTACATTACCGGGATCATTCAGTAAGTCCGGATTGAAATCTGTAGCTTCTACATCTCTTTGAAGTAATTTAAAACCAAATGCATTAAGCGGATTATTGGTAAAAGAACTGGTATTACTCAATCGGATTTGTGGCAGCAACACGGCGCGAGAACTTTCGTATTGAGCCTTAGCCAAGGCATAATCCTGTTGCGAAATTTTTAGACTGGTATTTTTTTCTTTTGCCCTGACTTTTACTTCATCCAAATTGATTAATGAAGAAGATTGGGCCTGAACCTCCAGTATCATCATGAAAATTATCAGGCTTAAGATTCCTTTGAATAGCGATTTGTCTATAATGTTCATATACATGGATTTGTTCAATTATTCCATGCAAAACTAGAGTAGTT
The DNA here is from genome assembly GCA_964586115.1 of uncultured Flavobacteriaceae bacterium. Lineage (GTDB taxonomy): Bacteria > Bacteroidota > Bacteroidia > Flavobacteriales > Flavobacteriaceae > Lutimonas. Next base: position 5,265 of record CAZPHF010000022.1, read on the forward strand.
TCAAGCTTGTCTAAGTAACTAAAGATACAGTTCCGGAAGTTGAAATGTTGTAGTGCAACATTCTATTCGTCGAAGTAATTCTATTGAGTTGATACATTATACGTCACATTAGTAGAAATATAAATATAAAAATACTGAATATCAGATACTTATAATTTAAACCTGATTTTTCTAACCTTCATATTCAGTGCCTCAACTCCAAGAGAAAAAGCAATGGCAAAGTATAAATAACCTTTTGGGATGGCTCCAACGTGTTGTCCAAAAATAACTGCATTAGACAGATGAGCACTTTCAGTAACCAACATAAAACCAATAAGGATAAGAAAGGATAAAGCCAGCATTTGCACCGTAGGATGTCTATTGACAAATTTACCAACAGGTAAGGCGAAGATCATCATGATAATAATAGAAACAATCACAGCTATGATCATAATCATGAGTGCACCTTCCACACCATTGGTCATTCCAACGGCAGTTAACACAGAGTCAAAAGAAAAAACAATGTCGATCAGGACAATTTGAATAACAACAGCCGAAAACGAAGATTTTAAGCCCTTCTCTTCGGTTGTATCCTGCGTTGTACCCTCCATTTTTTGATGTATTTCATGAGTACTTTTGTATAATAAAAAGAAGCCCCCTCCCAGGAGGATAAGGCTTTGACCTGAAACACCTGCCTGGAACCAAGATAGATTTATTGTAAACAATGGTTCTTTCATCGCAATAATATATGAGACACCAATGAGCAGTAATATTCTAAAGACCATGGCCAATAATAGCCCAATATTTGTCGCTTTCCTTATTTTATCTTGTGGAAGTTTTCCCGCGGTAATCGAAATAAAAATAATATTATCGATTCCAAGGACAATTTCAAGAAAAGTTAAAGTGAGCAAAGCCACCCATGTTTCAACGTGTAGAAATAGTTCCATAATGCAGGTGATATTAATAATTGTACTATTCTAGTTTAAAGGCAGTACCTTTTTGTTTAAAGTTAGATCCCTTATAATAAGCATTAAATGAATAGGAGTCTTGCTTTACACTTGTTATTTTTACATAAAAAGGAGTGCTGTCAAGTAGTGTTTTAGGAACCTTCTTGGTCAATACATATTCGAATTGATCAATCCATTTAATGTTAAAAGTATCCTTAACACCGTTAAAATCTTCTATTTGAATCGAATCGTTTCGTGTTGCAAAAGAAACAGTTTCCTTATCGTCTAAAACTGTTTTAAATTTTCCTTGCTTAAAATCATCCATACGTACCTCGCCGCCTTTCAAGCAGGATATTGTTAAGCAAAGCAATATGACGATAAAAATATAACGCATAGAAAGAGATTTAAATTCCAGTATAATTATGAGGTGTTATGGCTTTTAATTCGTTTTTAATCAGCTCACTTACTTCAAGAGTGTCAATAAAATCTGCTATTGATTTTTGATTGATTTTTGCGTTAGTCCTTGTAAGCCCTTTTAAAGCTTCATAAGGATCAGGATAAGCCTCTCGTCTCAAAATTGTCTGAATAGCCTCAGCAGCTACCGCCCAGTTATCTTCAAGATCTTTGTCAAAGGCTTCTTGATTCAATAACAATTTATCGAGACCTTTAAGGGTTGAAGTGATTGAAATAATGGTATGTCCAATTGGAACACCGATATTTCTGAGCACGGTCGAATCCGTAAGATCTCTCTGTAATCTCGAGATAGGAAGTTTTGCCGATAAATGCTCAAAAATGGCATTGGCAATCCCCAGATTTCCTTCACTATTTTCAAAGTCAATAGGGTTGACTTTATGAGGCATTGCCGAAGAGCCCACTTCTCCTTGTTTTATCTTTTGTTTGAAATAATTCATAGAAATGTACTGCCAAAAATCCCTATTGAGGTCAATGATTATGGTATTGATCCTCTTTAAGCCATCGAATAAAGCTGCTAAATGATCGTAGTGTTCTATTTGAGTGGTTGGGAAGGAGTGGGTCAAGCCCAGAATGTCCTGAACAAAATGGCTGCCAAAGGCCTTCCAATCCTGATTTGGATAGGCCACTTTATGGGCATTAAAATTACCTGTAGCGCCTCCGAACTTGGCTGCGAAGGGAATATCATGTAACAATTTTAATTGTTGCTTGATCCTTTCGACAAAAACGTAGATCTCCTTTCCCAATCGGGTAGGTGACGCAGGTTGCCCATGCGTTTTGGCGAGCATCGAAATACCATTCCAGTCGTTTGAAAGCGAAGTGAGTTTTTCAATTAAGGTCATTATTTGAGGTATATAGATGCTTTCATAAGCATCTTTTAAAGATAAAGGAACGGCGGTGTTGTTTATATCCTGAGAGGTAAGTCCAAAATGGATAAACTCCTTGTGTTTTTGCAGGCCCAGATCGTCAAATTTTTCTTTGATAAAATATTCCACAGCTTTGACATCGTGGTTTGTAATTGCTTCGATTTCTTTAATTCTTAAAGCATCTTCGGTGGAAAAATTCTCATAGATAGTCTTCAAGGTATTGAAAAGCTTTGTATCAAAATCTTGCAATTGAGGAAGAGGAATTTGACAAAGTGCAATGAAATACTCAATTTCAATTTTAACCCTGTATTTGATAAGGGCTTCCTCAGAAAAAAAGGCAGAAAGCCCTTCGATTTTATTTCTGTATCTCCCATCAATTGGAGAAATTGCATTCAAGGTTGTCAAATTCATGTTCTTTGGTTTATTTGTAGAGACAAAAATAGGGCATTAGACGATTTTTTACATCATTCTTCTATAGATTTTTTAATAATTTCCTTGCATGTGCTCTATAACCACTACTGCTGGTATCAGCGTTTTTCTGGAGTACTGATTTTAATTCTTGTAGTATCCAGTTTTCCTCAGAGCCCCAAAGTTTTAAGGTGTCCATTGCATATACCTGGGTGGCAACTTTATGGTCTTCAATAAGCCAGTCAAAATTACATGAGATAATCTGCTCTATGTCAACCTTGGATAATTTTATACGAGAGCTATTTTTTGAAAAATAGTATTTGGTCCAAATGCTACAAATTTTTGATACTGGTCTTAATACACTCTCATGTTTTAATATTGACATCCTACTTAAAAAATGGTGAATATAAGGATCTAAAAGTGAGATATTTTCCAAGCAAACAAGTTCAAACACGCATGCAGCCTTAATATGCAAAGGATCTTCAATATCATAGATCTTGTCAATTAGTTTTGATATTAATCGAGGTTTATCAAGTATGGCTAAAGCGGCTCTGTCACGATAGATTCTTTTGGCGTTTGTAATACCTTCAAGAATATGTTTGAGGTCGGTATCGTTCATATTTTAAGCATTGACTTGTTTGCAGACTACCTTTTTCTTATAACCCTTTGCGACAAATACATTCATATTAGAAATCCTTATTAAAAAGGAGCAATTAAAATTAAAAAATATTTCTATTTTTACTCCATAATTTGGCGACTATTTTGAACAACAAAATGTCGTTTTTTGAGTTATTTATGTAGAAAAATCAAGTGGATGTATAGATATAGTTTGTTTTTGATCTTTTTTTTAAATTTTTTTATGGGCTATGCTCAGGGCGACATCAATCAAATGGATGCTGAAGGCAAGCGACATGGTGTTTGGAGAAAATATTATAATAACAACCGTATCAGATATGCTGGAACCTTTGATCATGGTAAAGAAATAGGAGTGTTTAAATATTATTCAGCTTCAAATTCGGACTTTCCTATAATCGTTAAAGAATATCAAGATTCTAGAGATCTTGCAAAAGTTAATTTTTACACACCTTCCGGAGCTATGGAGAGTCAAGGCTTGATGAGAGGAAAGGAAAGAGAAGGAAAGTGGCTGTATTATCACCCTGATGGAAAATCTGTGATGAGCGAGGAGAATTATGTAATTGGAAAACTTGATGGCGATTATAAGACTTTTTATCCAACAGGACAACCTACCGAGATCACGGCATATAAAAATGGACTTCTTCATGGGAATTATAAGAAATACTCCATAAAGGGATTTCTTTACCAGGACTTTAATTATGCCAATGGTAAACTAAATGGGATGGCGATTTACTACAGCCGAAAAACAGGAGATTTAATCAAAAAAGGACCTTTTAAAGATGATTTAAGGGTTGGAACCTGGGAAAATTATGTTGACGGTGAATTGGTTAGCACGGAGCAACCCGCCTTAAAGCCGGTAAAAGATTAAATTATCTAATACACTTTAAAATTTTTGTAAAAGCGCAAACAAGATTCAGTCCTTACTTATAAAACCTTTAGTTTTTTGTACCTTTGCCGACGCAATTTTTTTAGTCGATGGAAAGAGTTATTGTAGGATTATCAGGAGGAGTTGATTCTAGTGTTGCAGCCTATTTGCTTCAGCAACAAGGTTATGAGGTCATTGGACTGTTTATGAAGAACTGGCATGATGATTCAGTAACGATCTCTAATGAATGCCCTTGGTTGGAAGATAGTAACGATGCAATGCTAGTTGCAGAAAAATTGGGTATTCCCTTTCAAGTGGTTGATCTTAGTGAGCAATATAAAGAAAGGATAGTGGATTATATGTTCAGGGAATATGAGATGGGTAGAACGCCAAATCCTGATGTTTTATGTAATAGAGAGATCAAATTTGATGTATTTATGGATATTGCCATGGATCTCAATGCCGATTATGTAGCTACTGGTCATTATTGCAGGAAGGCAGAGCAAGAGGTTGGCGGAAAAATGATCTACAGCCTTTTGGCTGGAATGGATAATAATAAGGACCAATCTTACTTTTTATGTCAATTATCCCAAAAGCAATTGGCAAAAGCTTTATTTCCGCTTGGGGAGCTCAACAAATCTGAAGTGCGCAAAATCGCAGCAGAATTAGATCTTGTGACAGCTGAAAAAAAGGATTCTCAAGGACTTTGTTTTATTGGAAAAGTTCGCTTGCCAGAGTTTTTACAGCAAAAATTAAAACCCAAAGAAGGATTGATTATTCAAATTCCAGATAATGCCGAAGTATATGACAAGGAGCTGCCAAACGGTTTGGAACAAGAAGAGATTTTAAAATTCAAGAGCAAAAAATTTATATACCATCCTGAAGATGGAAAAACAGTGGGCTCACATCAGGGAGCGCATTATTTTACCAAAGGGCAACGAAAAGGCCTGGCAGTAGGTGGTACGATTGAACCTTTATTCGTGATCGATACTGATGTAGATCAGAATATTATATATACAGGAGAAGGTAAACAACATAAAGGCTTATATCGAAATGTGCTTTTTGTAAAAGCCGATGAAATTCATTGGATCAGAGAAGATCTTTCCTTGAATGTTGGTGAAGAGATGAAGGTCCTGGCTAGAATTCGATACCGACAACCCTTAGAAAAAGCAACGCTTTACAGAGCCGCTGACGGACTGTATGTATCTTTTGAAGATGCACAGTCAGCTATTACTGAAGGTCAGTTTGTTGCCTGGTATCACGATGATGAATTATTAGGGTCTGGAGTGATCAGTTAGATTAAAACATTTTATTTGTATCAATAGGGCAATGGTTTGCATCAAATCAATTACGGTTTGTTTATGATGATTATTTTGTAGGTTTTCTTCTTAAAATCAATAAAAGAATTCCACCCAATATCATCGCAGAAGCTACCGTTAATCGAAGACTGAGAGGTTCTCCAATAAATATAATCCCGCCAATCGCAGCCAGTACCGGAACCAAAAGCTGAACAATTGAAGCTTGGATAGAATTCAAGCCTTTTAGGGCCAGATACCAAATGGTATAACCAAGACCGGACGTAACCACACCAGATAATAGTGCCAGTAGTACCCCTTTGGTTGAATAGTTACTTTCATGGATCAACAAGTAGAATAGAATGAGTAGAAAGGGGATAGACCTTAAAAAATTGTAGGCTGTATCGACCAGAGGATTTTTTGAATTTTTTCCTCTTAAGGAGTATAAGCCCCATCCTATTCCCGATATGGTCATCAGTAAAAACCCCCTTAATGAAGGAGCAGTGGCTCCAGGAAGCAGTAGATACAAGAACCCTGCTAATGCTAGAATAATCCCAATCCATTCCAAGCGATTCATTCTGTAACCGGATATGAATGAAGAGGAGATCATGGTAATTTGTACAACGCCGAAAACAATCAAGGCACCAATGCCTGTCTCCAATGACATATAGGCATAGGAAAAAGCGGCCGCATACATAAAAAGTATAGCAGCTGAGGCCCAGGAACCTTTTGATTTCTCACGCCTGTTTTTCTGTGAAAGAAAGACAATCAGCATGAGCACTAACGCTCCGGAGGCCAAACGAATACTAGTAAACATACCAGGATCTATTGCGCCATCTTTTAGTGCTAACCTGCAGATCACAGAATTTGCAGCAAATGCTACGAGCGCAAGGGAAGTATAGATAAAGGTTTTTGCAAAGGATTGTTGGTTTAAAAAGGGAGACATAAGTTTTAGATCTTCTGTAATTTACTAAGATAAACAATCGAAAATTGAACAAAAGCAATTAAATTTAGGCGGATTAATTTACCATTTCATGGAAGCTAAAAAGAATAGAATCAACAGTTTATTTGGTATAGAACATCCTATTATCCAGGCTGGTATGGTTTGGGTAAGCGGATATAAATTAGCAGCTGCGGTTAGTAATGCTGGAGGTTTAGGATTAATAGGTGCCGGATCCATGTACCCTGAGGTACTTAGAGAGCACATTCAAAAATGTAAAAAAGCGACAAATAAACCCTTTGGGGTAAATATTCCATTGTTCTATCCGGATCTTGAAAAAATTATGGAGATCATATTAGAAGAAAATGTCAAGATCGTTTTTACGTCTGCCGGTAATCCAAAATTACACACAAGATTTTTAAAAGATCGTGGCATCACCGTAGTCCATGTGGTCAGTAGCGTAAAATTTGCTATGAAATCAGAGCAAGCAGGAGTTGACGCGATAGTAGCCGAAGGATTTGAAGCCGGAGGTCATAATGGGAGGGAGGAGACCACTACTTTTACCTTGATCCCTATGGTAAGTGAAAAAGTATCCATACCAGTCATTGCTGCCGGGGGTATTGCCACAGGTAGAGGAATGCTGGCCGCGATGGTTCTCGGAGCAGAAGGGGTACAAATTGGCAGTAGATTTGTGGCATGTGAAGAATCTTCAGCACATCTTAATTTTAAACAGGAAGTCATTAAAGCACAAGACGGAGATACGCATTTAACCTTAAAAGAATTGACGCCTGTAAGGCTTATAAAGAATGAATTTTATCAGAAGGTCCAGACACTATACCAACAACACGCTTCTCCAAGTCAATTACAGGATTTATTGGGCAGAGGGAGGGCAAAAAAAGGCATGTTCGAAGGAGATCTGAACGAAGGCGAGCTTGAAATAGGTCAAATTGCCGGGCTTATTCACGAGATAAAACCTGCTGCAAGAATTATAGATGACATTATAGTTGAATACAATGAGGTCCGATCATTCTTGGCTGATATAAAAATTTAATACCATTAAAAGACCTGCCCAAAGGAATCTAAAAAAGAATAGTCTTATTTAGGAATTTTGATTTCGTATAACTTTCCTGATTTATTATTCAGTTTATTCTCTCTTAGCCAAGGATTATACATTTTGAGTTCCTTGTAGTTGGTGTCGAATTTTTTAGCGAAATCAGCAATATTCGTAATAGCAGTATCAACCTTTACATTGTAGGTTGGTCCAAGCTCATAGAGATCATCTTTGTCAAATACAAATCCATATTTTTCAGGATTACTAAGAATTTCCTTGGCGGCAACTATTCTTGGAATATATCGCTCTGTATTTTCACCGGCAAGAACATCATAATAACTATCGACCATTTGTTCTTTTAATCTTTTTTCTATGCCATAATTACCTGCGTGATAAGCTGCTGCAGCGAGCGTCCAATTCCCAAGTCGTTCCTTTGCATTTATAAGATAATCACAGGCGGCTCTTGTAGCCTTTTCTAGATGATACCTTTCATCCACATTATCGTTGATCTCCAAACCATTTTCCCTACCTGCATCCTTAAGCATCTGCCACATACCCTTAGCTCCTGCAGGAGAAGTTACATTTCTTAGATCACTTTCAATCACTGATAAGTATTTAAAATCGTCAGGAACCCCTTTTTCTTTTAAGATAGGTTCGATTATAGGAAAGTATTTGTTGGTTCTTTTAAACCATAATAAGGCGTTTGACTGCCAATATGTATTGACCAACAATTCCCTGTCTATCCTTTCCCTAATATCTGTTTTGTTTAGTAGTACCTTTTCACCAGCAAAACTCAGGTTTTCTGGTATTTTGAGCGCTTTAATTTTATAGCTGGGTTCATTGTTGCTTGAAGAGTCCGCACTGACCTTATTTTCAGCAACAGTTTTATCTACAGAGCTTTCTGCATTGATAAAAAAAACAGCGATGATTATGATACTAGCAAGAACAATGAAACGATAAGATCTGCTCATGGAAACGGTTTTTAAAAATTAAAAGGGATTTTCAAATGTAGCAAAATTTTCTGCCAAACGGTCTTTTTCTGCCAAAATAGGGTCAAGTATACCCCAATCTATAGACAAATCAGGATCGTTCCAAACGATAGATAACTCACTATCAGTATGGTAATAATCAGAACATTTATAATTTAAAATAGTTTCATCTTCAAGACTTAAAAAGCCATGAGCGAATCCAATAGGTATATACAGTTGTTTTTTATTCTCTCCGCTGAGTATATGCTTAAAGTGTTTGCCATAAGTGCTTGAGTTTTTTCTGAGATCTACAGCAACATCTAAAATACTTCCTTTAATTACTCTGATCAATTTGGCCTGGGCGTGGGGTGGAAGCTGCAGATGAAGCCCCCTTAATACATTTTTGTCAGAAACAGATTCGTTGTCCTGAACAAATTTGTCTTTGATTAGTTTGTCAACTTTCTTTTGATTATACGATTCCATAAAGTAACCTCTATCATCTTTATAAACTCGTGGAGTTATAAGAATGACATCATTTATGTCTGTTTGTTCAAGTATCATTTGTCAAAAGGTTCTCTATAATTACACTTATTTTTTTTGCTTTAGCAATAATCATGGCATGTGTCCCGCCTTCAACAGGAATACAATCTTTAACATATTTAATGGGAAAGATCTCATCCTTTGTACCATGAATCTGGATCAGATCCTGTTGAATAGGATTACTCTTCCAGTAAAGCATATTGCGAATGGCCCAATTTAAATATTTTTCATCTCTTATGCTTAAATATTTGTTATATAATTCCCCTTTTTTTTTCAATTGGGGGGGGAGGTTGTATTTGGAAAAATCATCTATATGCGACAAACGTTTGGTAGGGAGTAGTCTGTAAATTCCTGATTTTCTAAGGTATTTCAATCGCTTTGGCAGCTCATTCTCATTTTTTATACTTGAAATGATAATCACTTTTCGAATCTCCATAAGTCTGCCAATCTCCTGTACAAGTATTCCTCCAAAAGAAACGCCGATCAACACAGGTAGTTTATGAGTGATCATACTCACATATTTGGCCGCATAATCAGAAAGTGTCTCTTTTTCGTTCTCAGGTTCAAGCCATTCAAGATGGTGCAAGACAAATTTATCATCTGATACCTTTATGTATTCGAAGATTCTTGAACTCGCTGCCAGGCCCGGCATAAAATAAATATGTATTTTATCTTTCATTGACTTCCTGTGGAGTCAAAAATACTAAATCTTTGGACTTCTGGTAGTGTTTTAGTGCATTACTATTTGCTCGATCCATTCGAATCTTACCAGGCCGTCTTCATCTATGTTAGACAATATAACGGGATGTAATGTATTGACCAGAGCAGGGTTCCAGGGAGCCTTCACCTTTACATAATTCTCAGTGAAACCATGGATATATCCTTTCTTGTTTTCACCTTCAAAAAGCGCCGTTAGAGTTGCCCCAAGTTGAGACTCATAAAAAGCCCTTCTCTTCTTTACTGATAGGCCTCTTAGCATTTTACTTCTCTTGCTTCTGACCTTTTGAGGAACTACACCCCCAATATCAACTGCTTCTGTGTTTGGTCTTTCAGAATAAGTAAATACATGAAGATAAGAGATGTCCAGATCAGATAATAACTGATAGGTTTCCAGAAACAATTCATCGGTCTCTCCCGGAAAACCAACGATCACATCAACCCCAATACAGGCATGTGGCATAGTTGATTTTATTTTATCTACTCTATCGATATACAGGCTCGTTTGGTACCTTCTCTTCATGGCCTTAAGCAATTGATCATTGCCGCTTTGCAGCGGAATATGAAAGTGAGGTACAAAACTGTTTGATTGGGATACAAAATCAATGGTCTCGTTTTTAAGCAGGTTGGGCTCAATGGAAGAGATTCTTATGCGATGTATACCATCAACTGTGTCAAGGGCCTGTACCAGATCCAGAAAGGTGTGTTCATGCTTTTTATTACCAAATTCACCTTTGCCATAATCTCCTATATTTACTCCGGTAAGGACTATTTCTTTTATTCCCTTGGCCGATATTTCTCTGGCATTTGATAGTACATTGTTAAGTGCATCACTTCTTGAGATCCCCCGAGCCAAAGGGATAGTGCAGTAGGTGCATTTATAGTCACACCCATCCTGAACTTTAAGGAAAGCTCTTGTCCTATCGCCAATGGAGTAAGAACCTACATAAAAATCTGCCTCATCAATTTCACAGGAATGAATTTCTCCGATATTGTTTTTTGAAAGATCATTGATATAGTCAAGTACTTTGAATTTTTCTGTGGCCCCGAGAACCAAATCAACCCCATTGATATTAGCAAGTTCATCTGGTTTTAATTGTGCATAACATCCGATGGCAATCAAAAAAGCTTCTTCGTTATGTTTCAAGGCTGATTTAACGATAGTTTTGAAACGTTTATCAGCATTATCAGTAACAGAGCAGGTATTGATCACATAAATATCTGCAAATTCCTCAAATTCAACTCTCTCAAATCCTTCATTTTGGAAATCCCTGGCAATGGTAGAAGTTTCAGAAAAATTCAATTTACATCCCAGTGTATAAAAAGCTACTTTTTTATCAGTCGTCATGTATAAGTCTTTAGGGTCGACAAAAATACAATATTTTCAAAGAAGAAGATTTTCAATGAAGCCAAAAAAAACACTTAAAATGGGGGGAGGGTTAATAACTCAATCTGGCTAATATAGGTTCGTGGTCCGACAGTTTTATTTCGAAATTCTTGTGCTGATTCACTTTGAATTTTTTATCAGAAAGAATAAAGTCTATTCTTAAGGGGTATTTGTTAAAAGGGTAGGTTTTTCCAAAGCCTTCACCAGCTTCTATAAAACTATCATTCAAATCACCCTTTAGTTTTCTGTAGGCCCATGAAAAAGCAGTATTATTAAAATCGCCGCTGATGATGGTTTTATAATGACAGGTACTTCTGTGAACCAGGAATTTCTCCACTTGCTCCTGTTGCTTGGTGAACGATTTTTTTAACCTGTAAATTAATTTTTTTGATCTTTTTTCATCTAAATTCAAATCTACACTATCGGGCATTATGCCAAAAGATTCCAGATGTACATTATATACGCGGATTGTATCATCGCTCTTTATGATATCGATGAAAATGGCGTTGTTATATGAGTTTTCGAAATCTAAACTACCTCGATTGACAATCCTGAATTTTGAATAGATGGCCAAACCACTTCCTTTTTTTCCTCCGTTTAACTTTTCGTATGTATAAGGATAGGTTAAACTAAATTCTTTGTTCTGGGAGAATTCTTGAAAACTGATGATATCAGGATTCTCATTTTTAATGAAATTTGAGATCTCTGAAGGAATCTCTTCGGACGCTATCCATTGGTATTTATTGAATAGTCTTACATTGTAATTCATCACTGCAAAACTGCTACCACTTACCACCTCCCTGGAATTAAACTTATAAGGAAAAAATGACAATCCAATGGCTAGTAGGATGCATAAGAATGACAATAGAAATTGTTTCTTTAGACCAGACAGTAGCCAATAAATGATAAAGACCACATGTCCAAATAACAGTAATGGAACAGCCAGGCTTATGATGGATAGGAGCGGAAAAGATTTGGGTGAAATATACGGAAGTGTTAAAGAGGCAAAGAAGAGCAATGCCAAAATATTGTTTAGAAAAAACACAATTTTATGTAAAAACGATAAATTTTTCAAGAGGGGAATCGTTTAAATTATTTTTTACCAGCCTTAAACAGATAGTCCTTTTCTTCTTTGGTTAAGGTATCATATCCCGACTTACTTATTTTATCTAGAATGCTATCAATTCTTGCCTGTTCTTCTGATTTGGTTTCCTTCTTTTGATAGGCGGTTTTCTTTCCACTTTTATAAACCGTTTTTAAAGGTCTTTTCTCCTTTTTTGACATGGCTCCCGTCATCCATGTGATCAGGCCAGTTCCCTGATTCAGGTAATTGGTCATGACAAATCCAAGAAGAGAGCCTCCAAGATGGGCTAAATGACCTCCCGCGTTACCAGTAGGAATCTGCACTACATCCAACACCACCAGCACGATAGCAATATACAACAATTTGATGTTTCCTATGAATCTAAAGTGTAAAGAATAATGAGGAATATGACTTGAAACACCAATAACAATAGCCATTACGCCGGCTGAAGCTCCTACTAAAAGTGATTCCTGTGTTTTTAAGCCTGGCAAATAATTATATGACAGCATATAGATAAATCCTCCAGAAATGATGCCAAGTATCAGGTAAACGAGGAACTGTTTAGAATTAAAAAAGTCAATAAAAAGATTGCCAAAATAATAAAGCACCATCATATTGAAAAGAATATGGAAAAATCCAAGATGCAGAAAACCATAGCTAATAATGGTCCAGGGCCTCACTAGTAACAATCCGAAATCAGGCTGCAGTGAGAACCAGTTTACAATGAAATTACCATCTATCTGGAGCAGAAAGGAGAATGTATTGAACAAATAGGTCAATATAAAAATGGCCACATTGAGTATAACGATTCTTTCGACGATACTACGGGAAAGATAGTTGTGATAAAGGTTATTCAGCCAATTCATGATTCTATGTTTGTTAATTCCATCGTTTGAATTGATTTGTTTCCCAATATTTCATCATGATAAAGCCAATAATTGCCCCACCTACGTGAGCGAAATGTGCTATGCCGCCACCGAAAATTGAAAACCCTGTAACTCCCGAAAACAGATCAAGACCTATCAAAACAGGAATAAAATATTTAGCTGCAATGGGCATAGGGAAAAAGATCAAGGCGAGTTTGGCATTTGGAAAACTCATTCCAAAAGCGACCAAGACTCCATAAATGGCACCAGATGCTCCTACAGCCGGCGTATTATAAATTTGATATATATCAGATAATTTTTTTTCAGGGATTTGATCTAAAATCCCCGAATTATATCTTCCGGATTCAAGAAGGTTTTGGATATCCTCGGCTTGAAGTCCAACACCAATCAGATCGTTATAGATACTGTTGAACTGAAAATAGTTCACTGCAGTATAAATAAGACCAGCTCCTATTCCGGCCGAAAAGTAAAAGAAGAGAAATTTATTTCTGCCCCACATCTGTTCCAGTGGTGAACCAAATGCCCATAGGGCATACATATTAAATAAAATATGCATAAATCCTCCATGCATAAACATATGAGAGACGAATTGCCATAACCCAAAATGATCATTCTTTGGAAAATATAGGGCCAGCCAATTCCCTATATTCAATCCTAGCAATGAACTTGCTGCAAAAAAAATAACATTTAATATAATCAAATGTTTGATGGCGTCTGTCAATTTGCCCATGTGCGTTACGAATTAAATTTTTCTTCCAAGTCTTGTAATGACAAGGTAACATATGTTTGCTTACCAAAAGGTGAATAATTTGGCTCCTTACAAGAAAATAATTTATTTAAAATATTTTCTTGTTCTTTATTATTTAATGGGGTTCCCACCTTAATCGCAAGGCTTTTTGCCAAACTCTTGGTGATCAGATCAATCTGGCTAAAACTCGATTCAGGAACCTCATTTTTGAAATTTTCAATTAGAGATTCTAAGACACCAATAACTTCTTTTTCAGCAATAGTGGTAGGAATTGAATCCAATAAAAGAGCTTCTTCCTGAATCTCTGAAATATGAAACCCGGCACTTTTAAGGTCATGTTGAAACTGCTTGACGATGATCATGTCATTTTTGCTGATATTGACTTTTAAGGGAAATAATAATTGCTGATGACCCAGGCCTTCCATCGTTATTTTGGTCAGATACTCTTCATAGAGTATTCTTTGATGTGCGGCATTCTGATCGATCAATACCATACCTGATTTGATTGAACTGGCAATATATTTTAATTGAACCTGGAATGTCTTCAACGCGGCTGCTTCTTGGGCTTCCTCAAATAACTCCTGAGTCACGTTATCCATGTCAACGGTGATATTGTCGATCAATTCTTTTTCCGGATGGTCACTCACATACAAGGTCTCCCATTGAAGATTCTTTGAAGTCCTTTGTTGATTCGATTTTGTATATCCTTCAGTTTTAAATGGATTAAAATCCTGATCTATCTTTATGGCTGGAGTACTCACGTAAGCCTTATCCTTATAGGCGTAGGGAGTATCAAGGTTTGCATCTCTATCAAAATCCAGGCTAGGGGAAACATTATACTGTCCCAGGCTATGCTTTATCGTTGATCGAATGATCGCATATAAATCACGTTCATTATCAAACTTTACTTCTGTCTTGGTAGGGTGAATATTGATGTCAATGCTGTTTGGCGGTACCTCCAGATACAGGAAATAAGATGGGTGATAACCTTGATTCAATAATCCATCAAAGGCGTTCATCACAGCGTGATGGAGGTAATGGCTTTTGATAAAACGGTTATTGACAAAAAAGAATTGTTCTCCTTTTTTCTTCTTGGCAAAGGAAGGTTTGGTAATAAAACCATTGATTTTTAAGATTTCGGTTTCTTCACAGATCGGGACCAATTTCTCGTTAGTGGATTTTCCCATAATGTTCACCACGCGTTGTCTTGTGTTGGAACTCCACTGTTTTGAAGATCCCGAAGGCAAGTTAAAAATCTCATTTTCATTGTGAACCATTGAAAACGCTATTTCCGGGTAAGTCAATGCAACACGTTGAAAGGCATCAATAATATGCCTCGTTTCAATAGAATTTGATTTTAAAAAATTCCTTCTGGCAGGAATATTGTAAAAAAGATTCTTTATTTCAAAATTGGAGCCAACTGGCGCAGGTGATGGCTGCTGTGAGAGAAAATCACCACCATTGATCCTGACTTCAATACCCAATTCATTTTCCTCTGTTTTTGTTTTCAGCACTACATGCGATATTGCTGCAATAGAGGCAAGAGCCTCACCTCTAAACCCATTGGTATTTAAATTAAACAGGTCGTTCGCAGTTTGAATTTTGGAAGTAGCATGTCGCTCAAAAGCCATTAGAGCATCTGCTGTGTCCATGCCTGTTCCATTATCTATCACTTGTATCAATGACCTTCCGGCATCCTTTATAATTAAACTGATATTTGTAGCACCGGCATCAACTGCATTTTCAAGTAACTCCTTTACCACTGAAGCAGGGCGCTGAACAACCTCTCCTGCAGCGATTTGATTGGCCACATTATCTGGAAGTAATCGAATGAAGTCTGACATTAAATCAATTTATGTATTTCAAATAGATAGGCTAAAATCCCAACTAAGACAGTTATAATAATAGCAAGTCGTTTGTTGACAGCTCTGTTTGAGGAGACCTTTTTATGCTTTTGCCAATTTGATCTAAGATGATCTTTTGAAATGGAAATCTTCGGGATATCTTTGGGAGCACTCTCGCTATTCTCATACTTTTCTTTTAATTTTGCCAAACGCTCCTTTCGCTCGTCATAATAACGAGGCTTGTAATCGAATACATAATGGGCTCTTGGTTTAAAAGCATTTCCGAACATAGCACTTCTTTTGCAATTGTAACAAAATTAAAGAAATAAGATCAGCTGGTCAAATAAAGTTCTGTTAAAAACGGATGAACTCAATGGTATAAATGTTATAGCTCATTTTTTAAAGCGGCCATTTTAATTGCTGCTACTGCACATTCTATTCCTTTATTACCGTGTTTTCCACCAGACCTATCAAGTGATTGTTGCTTGTTATTATCAGTCAACACACAAAATATAGTAGGTGTGTCAAACTGTAAATTAAGATCTTTGATACCCTGTGTTACGCCTTCGCAAACAAAAGTGAAATGTTCTGTTTCACCCCTGATCACATTTCCAATGGCAACGACAGCATCAAGTTCCTCGTTTGACAGTAATTGCTTACATGCGAAAACCAGTTCGAAACTACCGGGTACCTTTATAGCTGTTATATTTTCACTATGCGCTCCATGCTTCAGGAAGGTCGCAAGTGCACCTTCATATAAATTTTGAGTAATCTCAGGATTCCATTCAGACACTACAATTCCAAATCGAAAACGGGAAGCATCCGGGATGCTTTCACTATCGTATAGGGAAAGATTTGTAGTTGCCATCTGAATTTATTTTTGCGCCAACTGGGCTCTTTGGATATAAATAGACATATTCTTAGCCTCTTCAGACTTTGAATAGTTGTCTTTAATTTTAGTATAATAGTTTTCAGCATCACTGTATTTACCAAGATCCATTGCTACGTTTCCAGCTCTGAATAAATATAAAGGTGACGTAAAATTATTGTCTTTTAAATTAGCCGCTTCTAAGTAATATTGTAAAGCGTCTTCTGGTTGTTCAATCTCCATAAAAGCATCACCAATATTTCCTTTGGCCAGGACAGCCAGCATTTCATCCTCAGAAGAGAAATCACTTAAATATTTTATAGCACTTTCATAATCACCAGTTTTTAAGAAAGCGATACCGCTCATGTATTTGGCAAGGTTTCCTGCTTTCGTACTTCCATAGTTATCAACAATGTCAATAAGACCGTATTTACCGTCTGCACCGTTTAAACTAAGGTTAAAAAGAGAGTCTACGGCAACGCTTGTATTTTGCGCTTCTTCAAAATATCTTTTTGGAAAGGCAAGTTCATCTGCTGCTTCTTTTTCTTTTGGTTCAACAATATATTTGTTGTAAGCTAAAAATGCAAGAATGATTCCGGCAACAACAATTAATCCTGTAAAAATGATCTTTTGATTTTTTTCAACCCATTGCTCAGATCTAGAAGCTGTTTCATCCAAGGTGTTAAACACCTCAGCAGTTGCACTTTGATCTTCAATGCTTACTTGATCCCCTTTTTTTACTTTATTTCCTCTTTTTTTATAAGTCGCCATCTGTAATTTTATTAACTGCGCAAAAATAAAATTTTTATTCAAATTATTGACTTAATTTAAACTTAATTTTTGTTTTTTTGTATGGTTCTCGTATTTGAACAGGGAAAGGGTTTAAATAGTTAAAAATTAATAAGTTAGTATCTGTTTATATAAGCCGATAAGAAAAGGGTCCGACGCTGTAGAAGAGTTTTGACACTTGCAAGTATTTTATCTATGTTTTTAGAAAGTATTTCACTGATCAATTTTAAAAATTTTTCTGAAAGATCATTTAGTTTTGATCAGAAGATTAATTGCCTTGTCGGTAATAATGGAGTAGGAAAGACGAATGTGCTAGATGCCATTTATTACCTGTCGAATACCAAAGGTTATTTTAATTCTATTGCCTCACAGAACATCAAACATGATGAGGATTTTTTTGTTTTGGATGGCATATACAGAAAAGAGAACAGGGAAGAGCATATACATTGCAGTTTAAAGAAAGGACATAAAAAGGTTATCAAAAGGAACGGAAAGGAATACGAAAAATTATCCGATCATTTTGGATTGATTCCTTTGGTGATCATTTCTCCTTCAGATACAAATCTCATTAGCGAGGGAAGCGAGTTTAGAAGAAAATTCATGGATATGATCATTTCTATGAGTGATAAGGAATATTTTCAGAACCTGATCTTGTATAATAAAACAATTAGTCAAAGGAATTCCTTGTTAAAGTATTTTGCTGCGAATTTTACTTTTGATCGGGACAATCTTGATATATATGATGAACAGTTGAGTACATTTGGTGTACACATATTTGAAAAGCGCAAATCATTTATGAAGGAGTTTACACCAATATTTAATAAGCGTTACAATCATATCATTGAAAAATCATCAGCACATAATTTAAAGGAGGAAGTTTCGTTTTCATATAAGACACAATTGGAGCAGACAGATTTTAGAACTATGCTACGGCAACATCTGGAAAGAGACAAGGTGTTGCAATATTCATCAGCAGGAATTCATAAAGATGACCTTCTTTTTCAGATCAATGGTCATCCGGTGAAGAAAATTGGCTCTCAAGGTCAGCAAAAATCGTTTTTGATCGCCTTGAAATTGGCTCAATTTGATTTTATAACAAAAAAATCGCACGTGAAGCCTATTTTACTGCTTGATGATATATTTGATAAATTAGATGACCAGCGGGTAGGGCAGCTATTACATTTGGTGAATGATGATCGTTTTGGGCAATTGTTTATTACTGATACACATGATGTGAGGACCGAAGCATTGATTAAAGAAACAGGGCAATCCTATAAAATGTTTGGCCTATAAAATAAAATATGAGCAAAAGAGATAATAATACCAATAAATTAAGAGACTTGATTCCTCAAATGTTGCAGGAAAATAAGTTGAAAAAGGGAATGGATCAAATTTACGTAAAGGAAACCTGGGCCGAGGTAATGGGTCAGGGTGTTGCGAATTATACTGAATCTGTAAGCCTAAAGAATCAAACTGTTTTTGTAAAGTTAAGCTCAGCGGCTCTAAGAGAAGAATTGCAATATGGACAAGATAAAATTGTAAAGATGTTGGATGAAGCATTAGGTCCTATAAAGGTAACATCTATAAAATTAATGTAAATGGATGTTATCATAACCAAATGAATCAGATATAAAAAAAAACCGCCTCAAAGGCGGTTTTTTATTTTTTACCTACAAAAAACCTTAGAATATCTCTCTTCCAGAAAAATGAAAGGATCCCTCTATTGCAGCATTTTCATCGCTATCAGAACCATGTACTGCATTTTCGCTGATTGATGTTGCAAATAACCTTCTGATGGTTCCATCAGCGGCATCTTCCGGATTGGTTGCGCCAATAAGGGTTCTAAAATCTTCAACTGCGTTTTCCTTTTCCAGTATGGCCGCTACGATAGGCCCTCTGGTCATATATTCAACCAAATCACCAAAAAATGGTCTTTCACTATGGACCGCATAAAAAGTTTCTGCGTCCCTTTTAGTCATTTGTGTTTGTTTCATAGCTACGATCTTAAAACCCGAGGCATTGATCTTTTCTAAAATCGCTCCTGTGTTACCTTTTTCAAGGGAATCAGGTTTTAGCATTGTAAATGTTCTATTTGTTACCATGTTGATTATTTTTCAATTTTTTTGGCAAAAATACTTTTTTTGAAGACGAATGGCCAAGGAACAGCTGTTAAATTTTTAATATTTTTGAAGGATTTCTTGAAAAAGAACGTCCTGCTCCCCTCGAATCTCCATCTTGACAGTGTTTTCTTTAAAATCAAATATAAGAAGTCCAAAATTTTTATCGGCCACTACCTCACTGATCCTGAACTCGTTTGGTTCTCCGCTAAAGGAGCTATAGCTGTGCGTCATCCCGCTTGAAGTAAAATCGATTAATGGGTAGTCGAGTCCTGCAAGCTCAGTACTTGAGATTTCAGAAATATGTCTGTCACCTGATAAAAATAATACGCCTTTTGCCTTACTGTTTACAATTATATGTTTCATTTTTTCAACCTCAGTAGGCATGTTTCCCCAACTTTCGAAACCGTGTTCAAAAGAAAGAAACTGTATGCTGCTCACAATAACATTAAATTGGGCTTTCGAATTGTTCAATGTTTTTTCCAGCCATTTCCATTGCGCTTCTCCCAGCATGGTCTTTGTTATGTTGTTATCTGGAATATATCTTTTTTCTCCTGTCGGATCTTTGGTCAGATCGCTTCTGAAGTATCGGGTATCCAGCACTATGATATTGATTGATGACCCATTTACCATATATTCTTTAGCATGATAAACGCCCTTTTGCTCCCTTCTGGGATCATCTTTGGATATATCAAAGAAATCCAGAAAAATCTGTTGCACACTGTCTTTTTTAAGATAGTGAACGCCTCCATCGTTTAGTCCATAGTCATGGTCATCCCAGGTGCCAATTACTGGTACCTGTTTTTTAAAGACTGAGTACGCTGAATCCTGATTCATTATTTCATAATTGTCTTTCATCAATTTCATATCCTCAGTATCAGAATAAATGATATCTCCACCCCAAATAAAGAGGTCAGGCTGATGGCTTAAAATGGGTGACCATAAAGTATTAGGCATGCGCTGATTGTTACAGGAACCGAAGGAAAGAACATAAGTATCTTTCTTGTTACATGAGCAGAGAATAAGTGAAAAAACCAATATTTTGAATGTGATGTATTTCATTGTACTATATAGAGATTATGACCGTTTAAAGCGCAAATACAAAGTAATGAAAACAATCTTAAAGAATAAGAAATAAGAATGATAATATTATTTTTATTGTATATTCGCAGACTATGAATGAAGCAGATTTTCAACGTTTAAAGCAAGTACTTTCCGAACCCAAAAAAGTAGCTATAGTGACCCATAGAAACCCTGATGGAGATGCCTACGGTTCAAGTCTAGGGCTTTATTGGTTTCTGGTTAAAACTGGTCATCAGGTGACTGTTGTTTCGCCTAATGATTGCCCTGAATTTTTGAAATGGTTGCCGGGTGAAGACCAAATTGTAATATTTGAGGCTAATCGGGAAAAAGGTACCGAGGTGCTACAAGCCGCCGAATTGGTATTTACACTTGATTTTAATGCTTTTCACCGTTTAGGTCCAATAATGAAGCCAATAATGGAACAAATACAACCGGTTTATGTTATGATAGATCATCATCAGCAACCGGATGATTATGCTGCTTTTTCTTTTGTTGATTCAAGTATGAGTTCAACAAGTGAAATGGTATACCAGTTTATTGACAGATTAGGTCAGCAGGAATTGATCGAACAGGATATTGCCAGTTGCCTTTATGCTGGAATCCTTACTGATACCGGATCTTTTCGTTTTCCGGCTACAACAAGTTCGACACATAGGGTAGTGGCGAACCTTTTAGATAAGGGAGCCAACAATGCTGACATTTATAACAGAATTCACGATGTAAACACCTACAATCGAATGCAGTTATTAGGCCGTGCTCTTGATAACATGGTTGTTCTTGATAAATTTCATACTGCCTATATTACCTTGACACAAAACGAGCTCAACAGATATAAATTCCAACGTGGAGATACAGAGGGTTTTGTAAATTATGCGCTCTCGCTTAAAAATGTTATGTTCGCGGCGATTTTTATTGAAGATAAAAAGCAAAAGATTATTAAAATTTCCTTCAGATCTGTGGGCGATTTTTCAGTCAATGAATTTGCACGTGCACACTTCGACGGAGGAGGTCATGTGAATGCAGCAGGAGGAAGAAGTGACCTTTCCTTGAATGAAACAGTAAAAAAATTCGCAGGTATTTTACCTTCGTTAACAAATGAATTAACCTTGTCATCATGAAGTATATCTTCCTCATCTTGATTTTTTCAACAGTTTTTCTTTCTTGTTCAAACCCGGAGGCCAGAAAACCTATCGTTCGAAAAACCAGTTCGTTTATGAGTGAATCCATTGAAAGGAACAAATTGCTCAATAAAGCGGAAAATGCCATATTAATGCAGAAAATAAAATCTGACAGTCTGCATCAATACTTGAGTTCTGAATATGGTTTCTGGTATTATTACGAAGTAGCAGTTGCTGATGATGAGTATATAGCAAAACGTGGAGATGTAGTATTTTACAGTCATGAAATTAAAAGCTTAGATAATACTTCACTCTATACCAAAGAAGATTTAGGCACTAAAAGTTATTTGGTCGATAAAGAGGAACTAATAGCTGGCCTTCAAGACGGATTTAAATTGATGAAGGAAGGGGAAGTGATTACTTTTTTGTTCCCTTCTTATAAGGCCTATGGCTATACAGGACACGATAAAATTAAACCTAACCAACCCTTAATCTATACAGTTCAATTATTAAAAATTAATAAATTAAGTGAAAATGAAAATAATTAATTCGATCCTGCTTGTTCTTTTAATAAGTATAGTTGCTTGTAAGAGTGCTAAATATGCTGATTTAGATGATGGGATTTATGCAGATCTTCAAACAGATAAAGGAGATATTTTGTTAAAACTTGAGTATGAGCTTGTTCCTGTTACTGTGGCCAATTTTGTGTCGCTTGCGGAAGGAACAAACCCTTACGTAGATGATCAATTCAAAGGTAAACCCTTTTATGAAGGATTAAAGTTTCACAGAATCGTAAAAGATTTTATGATTCAGGGAGGTGACCCAAGGGGCAATGGCTCTGGAAACCCAGGATATAAATTTGAAGATGAATTCCCAATAGATGAGAATGGAGGGCTCATGCTTTCTCATGACCAACCTGGAATTTTGTCCATGGCCAATTCTGGTCCTGACTCTAATGGTTCTCAGTTCTTTATTACACATAAGGAAACCAAATTTCTCGATGGAAAACATACAGTTTTTGGTTATGTTGTTCAAGGACAGGAAGTTGTTGATTCAATGGAACAAAACGATTTGATTCAAAGGATCGAGATCATCAAAATTGGAAAAATGGCCAAAGAATTTGATGCTGCTAGTGAATTCACAAGCTACTTTGGAAAAATTGAGGAAACACAGAAATTGGTAGAGGAACTAAAAGAAAAACATAAAGAAGAACTGATTCAGTTTGTAAAAGACAATGAAAATGCTGCCAAAACACTTACCTCAGGGTTAAAAGTTATTTCAATTAATCAAGGAAGTGGTATCAAACCAGTGATAGGGACAAAAGTTCAAGTGAACTATGCAGGCTATTTTATGACTGGTGATTTGTTTGATAGCAATATAAAAGAGGTTGCAGAAGTATGTGGTAAATACGATTCAAGAAGGGATCAAATGAATATGTATCAGCCTGTTGAAATGGATTATAGTCCAGACGCAACTTTAATTCCTGGATTTAGAGAAGGTCTTCAGCAAATGAATTATGGAGATAAGGTTTTATTAATTATCCCTTCACATCTAGCTTATGGCGAACAGGGATCGAGAGGCGTTATTCCTCCTAATGCAGATCTGTTATTTCAATTGGAAATTGTAGACAAGCAATAAGATTAACCATAATTATAGCAATACGAAAGGGCCCATTGGGCCCTTTTTTTGTTTCGTTTTTGAAGACTTTGAGTCAATGGAAAATATTATATGTAATTTTATTTGATAGAAAATTTAACCAATTTGCCACAATAAAACAATTCAATCGTATATAGTGTAGAATCAATACCCAGATGGATAGAAATAGTCAGGTGCATTTAATTGAGAAATGCAAAAATAATGACAGCAGAGCTCAGATGCAACTCTATGATCTTTATTGCAAGGCCATGTTCAATACAGCCTTCAATTTCGTAAAGGATGACGACATAGCCCAAGATGTGATGCAGGAAGCCTTCATTAAGGCTTTTAAAAAAATAGAGACCTATACCGGTGAAGCCAGTTTTGGTTCTTGGTTGAAAAGGATCGTGATCAATCAAAGTTTAGATTGGTTGAAGAAGAAGAAATTAGACACAGTTGAATTAAATGAAGATGTGGCTTACCTTCCTAATGATGATCCCTTGGAGGTAGATACTGAAATAAGTATGTCAGTCATATATAGCTGCATAGAAGCGCTGCCTCTAAAATGTAAAAATGTGGTCAAATTATATCTTTTAGAGGGCTATGATCACCAGGAAGTAGCGCAGATTTTGGAAATTTCCGAAGTAGCATCAAGATCACAACTGTCAAGAGGGAAAAGCAAATTGAAAGAACTATTAATTCATGAAAATTATGAAAGTTGATATAAAAGAAAAATTAAAAGAAGAAAAGATGTTGAGAGAATTATCAAATGATCATCGTTCTGTTTTCGAAAAGAAGCTTCAAAAAGAATTGCACCATTCTAAAGGCAGTCCTTTACAATATTTAATGATCGCAGCATCTGTGGTAATGCTCTTTGCAATGGGGTTATTCTTTACTTTTAATCAGGACAATCCAAAAGAACAAATCAAGGCGCCAAGTGCAAAAGTATCATTAGAAGAGTTCTCTCCTGAATTAAAGAAGATTGAGAATTATTACCTCACTGCGATTAATCTTGAATTGGCAAACCTGGAGGTAACCGATGGAAATAAACTCGTTCTTCAGGAATATTTTCGGAGGATGAACAGCCTTACAAACGAATATAAACTTCAAAGTGAACAATTACAGATCAATAAAATTGATGAAGAACTCATCAATAATTTAATTGACAATTTACAAATGAGACTACAATTGATGATCGAGTTAAAAAACGAATTAAAAAAATTAAAATCTAAAGGAAATGAAAAGCACACACTTTAAATTAGTCATCTTAAGTCTCTCGTTATCATTGAGTTCTTTTGCTCAGGAATTTAGTAAACCCCTACAGGAATTCAAGGTTGGAAGCAATACAAAAATCTCTATAGAAGCGTCTTATGCGGAAATAGAAATAGTAGAATGGAACAAGAATAAGGTAGAAGTTGAAGGGATCATGAGTATTCAGGGACTGCCGGAAGAGGAAGCCAAAGCCATATTCGAAAATTGGGATATAAGCGCCCAGGCCAACGCTGAAAGTATAAAGATCAGATCAAGTTCAAGCAATTACGGTAATGAATATTTCTTTATCAATAATGATAAATACCAGGGGAATGTTATTATTGATCTGCCAGATGTTGGTTCCATGGTAGTTGATATACTTGATTCGATGCACTTTGTGTTGCCTGAATTTGAAAATTTTCCGGACATTGATTTCGATATGAGTCAGAACTTTCAAATTCATGGAGATTCTCTCGCCTTTGATTATGAAGAATTTGAAAAGAACAGTGAATATCTTAAGGAATGGCAGGAGGAGCACAAGGAAGAGATGAAAAAAATGAAGGCAGAATTAAAGGAGAATCAAACCGAAATGGCAAGAGAACAGAAAGAAATGCAAAGGGAATTAAAGGAGATTCAAAGAGAGGCTATGGAGGAGGCACGAATACATGCAAGGGAAGCACAGGTTGAGGTAAGAGAAGCCCAGAGAGAAGCCCAAAGACATGTTCATGAAGAAAGATCAAAGATGATTGCGAAAGGTGCTAAGAATAGAAAATATGAGGTCCAAAGAATTATGAGAGACAGACAAAAAGTAAAGATCAAGAAAACTCTCCGCATCAAGGTGCCAAGAAATGCAAAATTAGAAATGGACGTTGATTATTGTAAGATCACTACTATAAATTAAGGGCTATTGAAACTAAATTTGAAACATCCGGTTTAATTATCCGGATGTTTTTTTTGTCTCACATTGTCGTAATAGTTCTTATATTTGGAGACCTGAAATTTAACAATAATCATAAGATCTCAAATGATGCAGAATTTGTTTCTATATAATTCACTTACGAATAAAAAAGAGCTGTTTGAACCTGTAAAGGATGGATATGTTGGGATGTATGTTTGTGGTCCAACAGTATATAGCAATGTGCATCTTGGAAATGTAAGAACCTTTATGTCATTTGATATGATCTATCGCTATTTCCTGCATTTGGGATATAAGGTACGTTATGTGCGAAATATTACTGATGCTGGTCATCTTACGGATGATTCAGAAGAAGACAAAATCTCAACAAAGGCGAGACTTGAACAATTGGAGCCAATGGAAATTGTTCAAAAATACACGACAGATTTTCATCAGATATTACAGAAATTCAATTTTCTACCACCTAGTATTGAACCAACAGCAACCGGTCACATAGTGGAACAAATAGAAGCCATAGAAACCATACTTGAAAACGGATTGGCCTATGAGGTAAATGGATCGGTATATTTTGATGTACTCAAGTATAATGAAAAGGAGTATTACGGGATCTTATCTAAAAGAAAAATTGAGGATGCCATTGAAAATACAAGAATACTTGACGGGCAGTCAGACAAGAAGAATCCTCAGGATTTTGCCTTATGGAAAAAGGCAGAACCCGAACATATCCAGAGATGGAATTCACCATGGGGAATCGGTTTTCCGGGCTGGCATCTTGAATGTACTGTAATGAGTACCAAATATTTGGGTGAAAAATTTGATATTCACGGAGGAGGAATGGACCTTAAGTTTCCTCATCACGAATGTGAGATTGCCCAGGCACAAGCTTGCAATCATGTGAATCCGGTGAAATATTGGTTGCATGGTAATATGTTGACCATGAATGGAAGGAAAATGGCAAAATCTACTGGAAATAATATCCTTCCGGAAGAGATCTTTAGTGGTGAAAATGATAATATATCAAAGGCCTATGCTCCGAGTGTTGCCAGATTTTTTATGATGCAGGCACATTACAGAAGTATACTTGATTTCTCTGATGATGCTATTTTGGCAGCTGAAAAAGGATATTCCAGGCTTATGGAGGCCATGGACTTATCTCTAAAACTTCAGCCGTCTAAAGCCTCAACCTTGGATGTGCCTTCTTGGAAACAAAAGTGTTATGATGCCATGAATGATGATTTTAACACACCAATTTTAATAGCTCATCTGTTTGAGGCCGTTAAATGGTTTAATTTGATCAATGATGGTAAAGAATCTTTGACACAGTCTGATCTGGACCTGTTAACAAGTACCGTAAACACTTTTGTATTTGATATTCTGGGCTTGGAAAATGCCCATAAGAATGATGATAATTCTGACAGGATTGACGGTTTGGTTCAATTATTGATCGAGATGAGAAAAACAGCCAGAGAAGACAGAGATTGGGCCTTGTCTGACAAGATCAGGGATGAATTAATGGTTCTTGGGATTCAACTAAAAGATGGTAAGGAAGGCACTGCATACTCCCTTAACTAAAGACAGCGTGTTTATGATTAAAAGGATCTTGATATTTCCCTTTCTAATGCTGATTCGGTTCTATCAGATTGCCATATCTCCGTATACACCTGCAAGCTGTCGGTATTCACCTACTTGTTCTCACTATTCTGTTGAAGCTTTAAAGATTCATGGCTTATTCAAAGGGGGATGGCTGGCTGTAAAAAGGATCTCAAAATGCCATCCATGGGGGGGAAGTGGATATGATCCGGTTCCTGAAAAAGAAGCAAATAATAACCTTAATGAAGGGAGTGGTAATTAACTGCTTTAAATTATATTTACACCTAAAATAAAATTCAATGTTGTTTTTAAGTATTGATTGGGACCCGAGCATAGAGCTCGTTAAAATTGGATCATTCGCCGTGAGGTATTACAGTCTTATGTTTGTCATAGCCTTCGTACTTGGGCTTCAGATCATGAAAAAGATCTTCAAAAGGGAAGGAGTAAGTGTGGAAAAACTGGATTCACTGTTTATATATACAGTGATCGCCACCTTGCTGGGTGCAAGAATCGGACACTTTTTATTTTACGACACAGCATTTCTTTTTTCTAATCCTCTTGAAGTTCTTTTGCCAGTTAAATTCAATCCTTTTCAATTTACCGGTTATCAAGGTTTAGCAAGTCATGGGGCTGCTATTGGGATCATCATTGCCATGTATTTTTATTCTAAAAAAGTGATTCAAAAGCCCATGTTATGGATTCTGGATCGGATTGTTGTTCCTGTGGCCAGTGGAGCGATTTTTGTAAGGCTTGGTAATCTGATGAATTCAGAGATCATTGGCAAAGCGACCAACACTGATTATGGTTTTGTTTTTAAGCAACTTGGAGAAGATTTTCCTCGTCATCCTACGCAGTTGTATGAGGCATTTGGTTATCTAATCACTTTTATTGTTTTATGGTATGTATATTGGAAAACGGATAAAAGAGAAAAACTTGGTTATCTTTTTGGTCTTTTCATGGTTTGTCTATGGTCCGTAAGGCTGATCGTTGAGTTTTTTAAAGAAGCTCAGGTTGATCAGCGTGGAGATTGGGATCTCAATACGGGTCAGCTATTGAGTATACCATTGATTTTGGTTGGTTTCTATTTTATGTTTAGGAAAGCTAAGACAAAGAACTAAATTTCTCTGTTTTTATCGTAAGGAATACTTTCCAGCATATGTTCGACGACTTCGACTCGAGCATCTGTTTTTCGGTTGGCCTTTATCACTTTAAATGGAATACCCCCATTTTTGGTGTTTTCAAACATTTTACTCTTATAAAGAGTATAGGAATCCCAAAGTTCCTGGGCCCTTTCATCTACCTTGCTTATTTTCCATTGCTTTAATGGGTTGCTGCGAATATCTTCAAAACGTTTGGCTTGTTCTTTTTTGGAAATGGACATATAGATTTTTACTAGTAGGATACCAGATTCGGAAATCATCCTTTCAAAATCATTCACTTGTTTCATAAAGAGCATGTATTCTTCATTCGTGCAAAAACCGTTAACAGGTTCTACAACAGCTCTATTATACCAGCTTCTATCAAAAAAAACGATTTCTCCTGCTTTTGGAAATTGTTGGATATACCGTTGAAAATACCATTGTGTTTGTTCTACTTCGGTAGGCCTAGGCAAAGCCACAATGCGATATTGACGCGGATTGATCCTTTCAGTAATCCTACGGATCGCGCCGCCTTTACCAGCTGCATCTCTTCCCTCGAAAATAACGATGACACGCATATTTTTATCCATGATACATGCCTGTTGTCTGATCAATTCAGTTTGTAAAACCTTTAACTGTTTCTCGTAATCAATATACCTTATGGTTTTAGGTAAATTGATGGTTTCGTTCAAGAATATTGAGATTAATCCCTTTTTGGAATTTAGTTTTTTAAGCTCTTTTTCGGAAAGTAGTTGCATAGTATTTTAATCGTATTTATGTAAAGAACGGAAATATCGCATGATCACGTTTGGATCTGGTAATAAAGATACATTGCTGTCATCTTTGTTGTCATATTCGAACAGCGATAATACATAACGCATACATTCAAGTCGTGCAGTTTCCTTAACATTTGTTTTAGCAATAATCCAAGGGCTAAATGCCGTATGTGTTTTACTGAACATCTGTTCTTTGTATTTTGTATAATCATCCCAATATTCCTGACCTTTTCTATCAACCGGGCTGAATTTCCATCTCTTTAAGGGATTGTCTTCTCTTGAGTTAAAGCGCTTGAGTTGTTCCTCTTTGGTAATAGATAACCAAAATTTAATAATCGTCACACCATCTTCATAGAGCATATGTTCAAATTCTGGTAATTGGACCATAAATTGATCGTATTGATGTTGAGAACAAAATCCCATGACAGGTTCAACTACGGCCCGATTGTACCATGACCTGTCAAAAAACACAAGTTCTCCAGGATTGGGCAAATGTTGGATATACCTGGTAAAATACCATTGTCCTCTTTCTACATTAGTAGGTTTGTTAAGGGCAACCAATCGCATAGATCTCGGGTTTAAATGCTCTGTAAACCTCCTTATATTACCACCTTTACCAGCAGCATCTCTTCCTTCAAAAATAATGGCGACACGCTTATTGTTCTTTTTTACCCACTGTTGTAACTTTACAAGTTCTACTTGTAGTTTTTCCTTTTCTTTTTCATAATGTACTTTGGATAAAACACCGCTTATATCAATATTTTTATCTTTTACAATCTTTAAGAGATCATCATGAGATGTTATGGTATTGAATTCGGCTGCTGTAATACTTTTGTCAGGATTTTCGCTCATAGATTATTCTGTTATGCATGTATTCGGATCATTGGAAATTAATAATTTAGTATCGGCTGGAGAAACATATGGAATACCCAAGCCGAGCCCTCTTAAAATAAATAAGAGACCAATGATAATGACAAATATAGGAATTGCTTTTTGAATTTTATTCCTCACAGAAACTTTTAGAAAATTACCTAAATAAATGGCCCCGGTCATCAAAGGAATAGTACCAAGTCCGAAGACAGCCATATAAGTTGCGCCATCAATTAATTTACCAGTTGATATGGCTCCAAGAAGCGCCATATAAACCAATCCGCAAGGAAGGAAGCCATTAAAAAAACCAATCAAGAAAAGTGCCTTCAATGAACTTTTTTTAAGGTATAGTCCTAATTTTGATTTCACTTTACCAATGATCTGATACAAAGGCCTGGTCAAATGGAATTTGTTTAAAAATTTTGTAGGTGTCAGTACGATCAAGATCATGATAACTCCGATAAGTATCGATAAGCGTTGCTGAAAACCAGCAAGGTAAAGCCCTCTTCCAACAAGGCCGAATAACAAGCCTATAATGCTGTAAGCCAATATCCTACCGAGATGGTACAAGGCTGTTCCAATAACTGATTGCAGTTTGCTGTTTTTGTTTACCGGCAATACAAAGGCAATGGGCCCACACATACCAATACAGTGAAAGCTGCCTAACAAACCTAATATAAGAGCTGTATATAAAATAACTTTAACAATTAATAAAACAAGGATTCTTTAAAAAGGTATTTTTCTTTTCCGGTTTCCCAATCTATTTTAACATTCCATTTTCCGGAAACCAGTTTTTCAACAGGGATCAATTGATGATAATCATTGAGTTTGATCTGTTCTGTAAAATCAAGTTTCTCATTAGACAATCTTTGGAAATAAATAGAACCTACAATTGATGCTTGCTCAATATCCTCTGGGAACTTAATGATAACACCTTTTTTTGAATTAGTAAGTATAACGTCTTGCGACAAGGTCTGAGCATTATTTAATTTGTCTATTTCTTCTTGATAATGTAACTCATCCTTATAATAATCCTCTGACACCAATTCATGCTGGTATTCATCTACGGCAACTGCTTTATACACAAAAGAAA
>CAZPHF010000023.1:0-35509 GCA_964586115.1 uncultured Flavobacteriaceae bacterium
CAACAAAGAAAAAATAAAAATGAAATCTGGACGAAAAGATTTTTTTGCAGAAAAGGCAGAAGGGTATGATGGGCAAAAGTCCAGTACTCAAAATGTAGATAATATTGCCAAATCAATATTAAAGGACCTATCATTTACAAAGGAGATGCATATTATGGATTTTGGTTCTGGTACTGGATTGTTGTTATCTCAAATTGCTCCACGCGTGGGTGAAATCACAGCAGTCGATATTTCTCCATCTATGAATGGGGTTTTACAATTAAAAATGAAAGCAATAGACTGCAAGCTTCAAATATTGGAGCTGGATTTAACAAAAGAGACATTACATACAAAATTTGATTCTATTATTTCGTCCATGACTATTCATCATATAGAAAATGTGCAAGAGATATTCAAGAAATTTTATTCATTACTAAATGATAATGGAACCATTGCGATCGCCGACCTTGACAAAGAGGATGGTTCTTTTCACACAGAAGATACTGGAGTCTTTCATTACGGATTTGATAGAAACGAATTCTTAAGTATTGCAGAAAATGCTGGGTTTAGACACTTGAAGATTCAAACTGCAAGTGTAATAGATAAACCAACAGGTAATTATCCTATTTTCTTATTAACCGGTAAAAAGTAGCTAGACGTAAAAGTTTGTCGGTAACATCGCCTATGCTTCATGCGTGAAAGTGTTATATTCGAGAGATCGGTACGAAAGCATAGCCGAGACAGTTGGCAACATTAAGCTATAAACTAAAAAAAGAAAGTAAGTAAAAATTGAAAAACAGCTACATAAGTTAATTCATAAAATACTAATATTGGAAGACAAATGCTTAAGAAATTAACCCGCAAAAGAAAAAAACCACTTGGGCTACCAGAATTAATCGCAATTGCATTGGGCGGAATGGTTGGCGGAGGTATTTTTTCAATTCTTGGAATATCGGTTGAGCATATTGGGAATGCAACGCCAATTGCAATTCTGATTGGAGGTGTTTTAGCATTTTTTTCTGCGTACTCCTACGTGAAACTGGCCCTTCTTTACAAAGATGAAGGTGCTACTTATTCATTCTTTAAAAAGACTTTCCCAAATTCGCATTTTGCTTCTTCTTCTATTGGCTGGTTGGTTGTATTTGGATACATCAGTACCTTGGCCTTGTATGCATTTACATTCTCAACATACCTATGTAGTATTTTACCCATTGAAAAATCAATTTGGTGGTACCGGCTCATTGCCGGATGTATCATTCTACTTTTTTGTGTCATCAATTTAGCGAGTGTAAAAGGAATGGGAAAGCTTGAAGATTTGATGGTTTATACAAAATTAGTTATACTCTTGTTCATTTCGGGATTGCTTGCAGAAAAGGGTAATTTAGAAAACTTCTTGCCTATTCTTGAAAGTGACAGCTCGCTAATGAGTATTTTGATCATAGCATCGATCACTTTTGTGGCTTATGAAGGATTTCAATTGGTGATCCAGGCTTATGATGAAATGGATGAGCCGGAAAAAAATATTCCCAGGGCCATATATAGTGCAATTGCTATCGCTGTCGGATTATATCTATTTTTATCAATAGGAGCTCTGGCAACAATTCCAAAAGAGTTGATTGTGCAGAATAAAGAATATGCTTTAGCGGCAGGAGCCCAAGGAATATTGGGAAGTTTTGGGTTGTTTCTAGTCATTTTTGGTGCATTGTTAGCTACATCAAGCGCTATAAGTGGTACTTTATTTGGAGCCTCAAGGCTCATGGCTGTTATTGCCCAGGACGGTTATATGCCAAACAAGCTTTCGAACCGAATCAAAGGACATATTCCAAACTATGCTATAATCACGATGAGTTTGTTTGCATTTTTATTGATACTAACCGGAGGTCTTCAAATTATCCTGGAATTTGGAAGTATTACTTTTATTGCCGTTTCCTTTCTTATGGCTTATGTTAATTACCGTAAAAGACATGATACAAAAACTAATGTAATTGTAGCAATAGTCACTATGTTAGCCCTTCTCACGGCCGGTATACTGATATTTTATTTCGAATATACGGAAGCTCCGATGCAATTAGCTTATATCTTTGGCATTTATCTAATGCTGATTTTTGGTGCGTTTCTATATTCTCGAAAAAAAAAACGATTGACCAACAAGCCCTTTAAGCAATAGCGCTATTGATCATCACAATGAAAATTAAAGTAAGAATTTAGCTGAATAAAAAAATCAACTAACTTGTGGGAGCTACTGCTCATACACAAGACCTTTAGAGGTCATTAAAAACAAGACGTTATTAAATGGTGCTGAAGAAAATAGCAAAGGTTTTGAGAAAAACAGGTAACTTGGAATGTCAGAAAAAAGCGGAAATCCTTGAGATTGAAGGATCTCAAACAAGTACGCTGAATCTGAGAAACCTAGGTTTAAAAACGATTGATATAGTTGCTATTGCTGATATTCTTGAAAAGGAAAAAGGTAATAATGATGATGTTATAAAATCAATAAGTTTTAGTTATAATCATCTAATCGGAGATATGGGAGCAACTCTCATTGCAAAAAGTCTACCATCTTCGATATCTGAGATTGGATTAGTTGATTGCGGAATTGGTGATAAAGGAGGAACTGAAATATTAAATTGGATGAAAATATCACCTCAGCTTCGAATGATATGTATTGAACAAAATAATTTTTCTGATAAGCTAAAAATGGGATTCAAGGTTTTTAAAAAGGATAATCCGAGAATAATAGTAGTTTTTTAAAATAGAAAATTTAAAAACTTGTCTGCCGGCAGGCCGAAAAGTTAACGTCACCAACGCAGCAACTCGGCCACTGCTCACGCAGATGTGGTACGCTGTATTTCATAAACAATACCGATAATAACAAGGAGAAAATGAACAACAAAATGGCGGATATATTGAAATTGGTCCGAATACAAATATTATTTACAGTATTATTTGTTTTTTTTAAATTTATCAGGCCTTCAATTCTGAATAGTACATCACCTGAATTTTTCAAGAAAATTTTACTCTCCTTACCGAATTTCTTTGAATCAGTAATCGGAACCCTTATTCTGACTGGAATTGGACTGGTTTTAAATGATAAATTAAATAAAAAGAATCAAATAGGGGTAAAAACAATTTACATATTGGCTGTGTTATTGGCAGGAATTTACGTCATAACGCAAGAGTTGAAAATCCATAATATTGGAGGAAACAATACATTTGACCAAAACGATTTGATTTATTCAATCATTGGATTAATAATTGGGTACTGGATTGTTGTTAGAAATAAACCTCGTATTCGCAATGAGTCAATAATAAATGACTCAGAAACTGTTTGAAACGATAGTAGCCAATAAAGTGTATAAGCAAGAGCTCTATTCATCAATATAATGAAAATACTTACTTTTAATTAAAAGCGAGTCCATGCTGAAAAAATATTCACTAAAAAGACGCACTGTTGATCTATGAGGGTCTTGTAGGTAAGTTTGAAAAAATAAATATGATGAAGCAGCATAAAACACTCAAATACGGAATTGGAATTTTCATACTTGAATTAATCGTTATGGGGATTTGGTTTTATATGGCAAGGCCCGAGGCGAGTACTGCGTTTGGAGTATTACAAATCACACTGGTACTATTCGGAATTAATCTGATTATAGGACTCATACTCTACTTTCTTAAAAAACCATCTGCAGTTTTGTTTTTAACTAATTCAATAATGTGCCCTATGATTTTTTATGCGCTTTGGATTATGTGGTTTATGTATTTTGCAGAATGAAATAAGGACTATGGTGCTTAATTAAAAAAACAATTATGAAGAATTTATTTTTACTATTCTGTATCTTATTAGGAGGCTTATTTCAATCATGTAATACTTCATCGAATAAATTTGAAACTCAAGAAGGCTTAAGTATTAGAAATAAAGTGGATCAAACAGTAATTAGTTTAGATAGCGCTATTTCTAACTTTAGCGTAGTGTTACGTATTGATCATTCTCGACTAGCGGAGGGGGAAGAGGTGTATACCCCGCCTTCAATTGTGACCATTTTTTCTAATCCTGAAGTAAATTCTAAACTATTAAAAATGAATCAATTGGTTGGTATTGATCTGCCCTACAAGGTGTTGTGTTATTCAGAACCAGACATAACTAATGCAAGTATTGCATATACTTCACCTGAATTTATAATTAAAAGACATGGGTTAACCCAAAGTGATCTCAGTGAGTTTTCAAATGATATAAACTCCGTCATTAATTCTTTTCCAAAAAGTATGATCTCGGCTACTGATTTAAGCATTGTAAATAGGAATTTTGGACTCATTGTTAAAAAGTCTGAATTTGATTTCAACACTACTTTAGAAAATTTAAAAAAGGGTGTCAAGGAACAGGGTGATACCAAGATATTTGGTGAAATTGATTACAAAAATGAAGCAATACAATACGCAATAGAAATAAACCCTACTACATTGATACTTTTTGGAGCTCCAAAACCTGGTGGACAGGCCATGAATAAATGCCCAAAAATTGGACTAGATGCATTTTGCCAGAAACTTTTAGTGTTTGAAAATGAGAATGAAGTGTTTATAGCATATAATGATATAGTTGATTTTTCAGAATTGTATTACCAGACGTGGACAATTCCACAAAGAGTTATTAATTACAGGTTAAAAGGCGTATTTGAAGAGGCTATTTCTAAAAAATAAATAGTTAAAAAGGATTAAAAACTAAGTACAATTACAGTTATAATTAATTGTGGTATAGAGCTTTACCAGTGTTAAAGTAAGTCAAAAAGATATTTAGTAAAAGAGAAAATAAAAGTAAATTTAATTTTAACCTGTAGCCATATTTCAGGACTAGACATTAAAAAACCACAGAGACAAAGAATGGACTCTGTAATTTTACAATAAATTTAAAAGGAAAATTATTTAGTATTTACTTCTATGAAACATGTAATAATTGCTTTTTTTTGTATCATTTTTTTAGGAGTACAAACTGTATTCGCTCAGAACAATAAGGATATTATTATAGGCAGTAAGTTTATTATTAATTCTAACATTTTAAATGAAGATAGAACCTGTTTGATCAGCCTTCCTGATTCATACAGTGATTCATCTGAAGAGAAGAAAAAATATCCAATTATGATATTATTGGATGGATCAACTTTTTTTAAAACAGCTTCAGGAGTAGCGCATTTTATGAGTTCCGATAGAAATAGAAATCATTTTATGCCGGAAACCATTATCGTAGCTATTGAAAATATTGACCGTGAGCGAGACTTTACAGTTACAAAAATAGAGACCAAACGCCCTAATACTATGGGAGGTGGGAAGAATTTTTTGAATTTCATCGAGAGAGAACTCATACCATATGTTGACAAAAACTATAGCACCGAACCATATAGAATTCTGGCAGGACATTCTTTAGGAGGTCTGTTAACACTAAATTCTTATGTGGATGAAAATAGTTTATTTAATGCCTATATATCCATTGACCCTAGTATTTGGTGGGACGAGCAAATGATGAGCGAAAAAGTGGACGCGATTTCAACTTCATCTTTAAAGAAAAAATTATATATAGCAACAGCAGGACAAGGAGTTGGTAATCGCGAAAGAAATAAAAAGAGGCACGACGCACTCTATACTTTATTAAATAAAAGAGGGGAGGAGACTTCAAATGTAAAAATTGAATATTTTGAAAACGAAAGTCATCAGTCAGTTCCTTTAATCGCTTTATATCAAAGTTTAAGATACTTGTATGATGAAAACCAATAAGAAAATACATTGGCAACAATAACTATGAATAAAGGCTCAAGAACTCGTTCTGCATAATTATGGTCGAGATCATTATGAGGTATTGAATGGTTTCATACAAAAGACATAAGAAAATCTTTAAAAGTTGGTTCCATCACTGCAAGAAAAGTCTTTAAATGAAAGCGTTACTTAACAAGGTTTACTTCATTACATGAGGATATTCCGTTTCTCTATTTTGAAACCTTAGGATGTTACTTTTAACAATCACACCTTGGTCAATATTAATGGCGTTAACTATGGTTTTGTTTTCCTCCCAGCTCATTCGCCCTTTGATTACCGATGGTACATGTACAAGTAAGGCTGCTGAAATAGATCTGGAGGCACTTTCCCAAAAATAACTTGGCGTATGATCTACCGCATAATAGTCGATCTGATCTATTGACAATAATGGTTGCTTAAAAGTAGTAGGCTTGGCAAAATAGAAACCCATCCCTTCGTCGCAGCTTACGTCGATAATTAAGCTACCAGGCTTTAAACAAGATTTTTCATCCTCATTCACATAATTGATGGGGTTATCTGTATCCTGAAAAGTACCATTTATAATTATTTCCGACTCGTTGATCAAGTCAGATAAAGGTCGTTCAGTACCATCATGTTCTACCACTACCATCCGAGGTTCATGCTCATTTCCTTTTCTTACTCTCACATAGTGGGCATAAAGTACTTCTTCTCTCACCTCGTGATCAGGTCTTTGTATACAAATCGTAATATCTCTGTACCCATGAGCTCTCAGCGCATAGATTGCTCCTCTGCTCACTGCTCCAAAACTAAAGATAACTACCTTTCTTTGGTTGCCATAGTGACCATCAATCCCCTTGAGTTGAAGTGCATGTATCACAGCCGAATAGCCAGCCATCTCATTGTTTTTATAAAAGGTATGCCTACCTATATGACCACCAGGGTGCCAGGCATGCATATCTTCAAAAGCTATTAAGGTCAATTTTTTATCAATAGCTGTTTGGGTAATGTCATTCTGCTGAGCGCAGTGAGGGTAGCCCCAGATCAGGCCTCCTTCTTTTATTTTCTCCAAATCCGACAACATGGGTTTTGCAATAATAGCAGATCCAAGATCAGTTAGAATTTCGTCGCGAGAAGCTACCCCGCCCGTTAGACTTCCGATTTGCTGATCATCCATATTAAAAGGCTTGCCATATCCTTTTTCGAATATGAGTTGTTTCCGAATTGATTCAGGTAATCTGGTTAAATGTTCAGGATGTATAGGGACACGTCTTTCGTCTTCTTTTTTGGATGTTCCAATTACACCCATT
This sequence comes from uncultured Flavobacteriaceae bacterium, assembly GCA_964586115.1. Taxonomy (GTDB): domain Bacteria; phylum Bacteroidota; class Bacteroidia; order Flavobacteriales; family Flavobacteriaceae; genus Lutimonas. The sequence goes on from CAZPHF010000023.1 coordinate 7,050, forward strand.
TTCAATAAGGTCATGCTTTTCTCTTTTAAAATAGAGACGGGTTGCGGATTAATGAAGTAGGCAAAGCGTCACTTTAATACTCGTGCTACAGGATAGTATCTAGCCGCCAGACATTAAGTGGCAGTTATAGTTTCAATCATCAAATAAGGCCTTGAAATAAATGCCTTGAGGGTTTGCCCATGTGACCTGATTTTTGATTAAGATCAACGGATAAAATCCTGATACAAAGGTAGTCCTTTAATCGGTTTGATGTTTCTTTATCCAACTTATTCAACAAATAAAACAACCAATCAAGATGTGGTAAATAAAAGCCAGGTAAAGATGTAAATGGCTATAAATCAATTGTCAGAGTAAGCCTTCTTTTTAAAATCATCACAATTTTCTATTTGGCTTGTATTTTGCTAAATTAGTTGATTAAACAACACAACTAATCTTATGCAAACCATTGTATTTAAAACAGGAACACAATAATGCAACGAATAGCTCATATTTCACTAGTTGTAAAAGACTATGACAGAGCAATTGATTTTTACACAAACAAGCTGGACTTTGTGCTACTTGAAGATACCAAAATTGACAAAAAAACCAGACAGTTCAAGACCTTTATATAACATTTGAACAAAATGAGCTTAGAGAATAAGGATAATTATTTATCATTGTTTTAGCGATTGAACCAGCCTGTTGCGCTGGAATTAAAAAATAAATAAGTTAGGTCAAGTTCTTTAGACATTAGAAAGTATCTCCTGACTGAAAACCTTGCTTCCTGTGGGGCAGGTAAGCTTTTCTCACTTAAACTGAATAAATGAAGTATAATACATATATAAAACAAGTTCCTCTAGTATCTGAAATTGGTCTTGGCGCGTGGCAGCTAGGAGAAAATTCAGGATGGCAGGCTATGTCTGAAAAAGAGGCTATCCAAATGGTTTATAAATCTTTAGAATTTGGAATTAATTTTTTTGATACGTCGCCAAATTATGGGAACGGAACGAGTGAAATTAGGTTGGGTAAAGCCTTGAAACATTATGATAGAAATAAAATAGTTGTCAATACAAAATTTGGACACACTGACTCAGGAGGAACCAACTTTAATTCGGATTATATTCGAGCATCTTTAGAAGGCAGCTTAAAGAGGTTACAGTTAGATTATGTTGATTCATTAATCATTCACAATCCACCAAATGAATATCTTGATGGCACTAAAAATGCACACTATGAAATATTGGAGAGACTAAAAGAAGAGGGGAAAATTAAAGCTTATGGAGCATCCTTAGATACCTACAGTGATATGAAGCTATTTATGGAAACGACAAACTGTGAAGTTATTGAAGCTTTCTTTAATATTCTTCATCAGGATGCCTCAAGAGCATTTGATCTAGCTAAAAAAAAGGATGTAGGTATTATTGTAAAAATCCCCCTTGATTCTGGATGGCTTTCAGGGAAATACAATGCTGAAAGTACTTTTAATGACATTAGGAATCGCTGGACGAGAAATGATATTAAAACTAGAGCAGCATTGATTGAAAAAGTTAGGGGTATTATGAATAAAGAGAATAACCTTGTACAAACGGCCATTTCATTTTGTTTGGCCTATGATGCTGTCTCTACTGTAATTCCCGGTAATACTACTATTGCTCAGCTAGAAAGTAATTTAGAAAGCATTACTAAACCAATTTCAAGAGAACTTGTTGAGAAGTTAGAGAAATTCTATCAAGATGAAGTTAAAGAACTGAATTTACCTTGGTAGGGTAGATGATCTTTAGAGAAAATTAAAGCTGCATGACAATAGCTATCTTTTCATTTCTTAGTTTTACTTAACTAAATTAAAAAATGAATTATGAAGTATCAATACCTGCTAATTGCTTTTTTTTTCTTTCAAAGTGCTTATAGCCAATCTCAAAATTTGGGTGAACTTAAGAAGTTAGATTCTGAAATATTAAACGAAGAAAGAGAGATAAAAGTTTTATTGCCAGCTGATTATTCTAAAGAAAACAAGTATCCTGTAGTTTATATTACTGATGCTAATTATAATTTTGAAACAGCCGCTAGTTATATGACAGAGCTTGTTAAATTCAATTCAATTCCCCAAACAATTTTAATTGGAATCACGCAAAAAAATCGAGGAAATGAACTCGATATTTTCTTTAATGAAAACGGAATTAAATTTAAAAATTTCATTTTTAATGAACTCATACCCTTTGTTGATAAGCAATATTCTACATCCGGATTTAATGCAATAATAGGTCATTCTGATGGAGCCGAATATAATCACCTGTTGATGATGGAAAAAGATAGTCCTTTCAGGGCCTACATAAATATTAGCGAAAATCTTTATAATGATGTAAGTAGCAGTATTTCAGAATACTTTAGAGGTTATAATAGTGAAAGCTTTTATTACTTTATAGCTAGCGCTGAATATGACACGCAGGATAGAATTGATGCAGGAAAAACTATCGAAAAGTTATATATAAATAGTAAAAATGAAAAGGTTAAATTTCTGAATAAAAACTATAATGCAGACCATCAGAACGTTTTGTCAAAATCTCTTTTAGATGGATTACTATTTATTTTTCAGGAGTATAGAAACAATTTAAATTATCAAGACTTTAAAGGCTATGTTGAAAATTATCAAAATGATATTGAAGGAATCTATGGTTTTACTCCAAGTTTAAATGAAAATGATTTGGATTTCTTTTTTGGGAAAATTTTAGACAACAAAGATTTAGAATCATATGAATATTTTATAAGCTATGTAAATGAAAAAGACATCATTTGGTCAAATACCTTAGATAGAGCCAATCAATATTTTTATATGGAACAATATCCTGAAACCGTTGAGTTTTGGAATAAGACTGTAGATGAGTTCAAGGATATTTCACCACGTGTTTTTTATTTTAATTTTACAAAGGCTTTAGATGCTTATGAATATCTTAATAATCCAAAAGGAGCGATTGATTTTTTAGAAAAATGCAAGAAACGATTGCCTGAATTTGTACTTACTTTTAATTATTTTATTGCTAAAACTTCTTTGGAAACTAATACAATGAAAAGCAAAGGAAAAAAATATTTGGAATATTGTGAAAAGAATTTTTCCGAAAACAGGTATTTTAAAAAGGAGGATTTAGATGCTATAGCCAACAATAAATCTAAGTAAATAGCAATAGCTGCTTCTTATGCGTTACCCTTAGGTTCATGTCCCATGGAATTTATATCTTTCTATGGACTTATAAGATTTAGTATTAATTCAAGCAATTACGAATAGCGCGACCAGAAACCAAATAACCTAATGAATATGAAATTGAATCATTTTTTAGTGCTAATTGCTTGTTTAACAATATCTTTTAAAAATATTGAGAATACAAAATCACTAGGGTCCTGCTTAGAACAAGAAGACAATTTGTTTTTCTCAAAGGAAGATTTTATAAACAATAAATCTGCAGAAGAAAAATTCTCAAATAGTTTCACTCTGAACGAAGATAAATTTCTAAGCATCTATTTCAGTTTGGATAAACCACTTACCCATAGTCTTCAAAAATTAGCACCGAATTTAACAGAAGATCAACTATTAGATAAAGGGAATTTTCAATTTTCTTTTTTGGTAGATGGAGAAATAGTATATATAGAAAATTTAAACAAGGGTGCAGGATTAAAGGCCTCGAAAACAACACAACTCAATCATAAAATCCGCTTAGCCGCACCCGAACAACTAGATTACTGGGGTTGGTTTATGTGGCTTAAGTTTATGAAAATCGGGGGCGGACAAGATGTGCTTAGCGATGGGACCCATGTTTTAAGTATAGAAGTGCGACCTTATGTGCAGCAAGAAGCACTAAAAGTAGGGGCACTTTTGGCAAAAGGAAATATTACCATAGAAGTTGCAGAAATCCCAATAGATGAGAGTCTGGTACCTATTCAAAAAATTCAGTCAAATAGTGGATGGAATATCTCTAATGGTGAGTTTGACAGCAGTACAATTGAAGCTTTAAACAGAAAAATAGCTGAGAAAAGATTCGAGGATATCAACGGAATTATCGTTATTAAAGAAGGCCAGCTTTTGATAGAGGAATATTTTAATGGTGAAGACAGAGAAAGTCTGCACGACCCAAGATCTGTTGGGAAATCAATTGCTTCTTCGGTGATGGGAATTGCAATTGATGAAAATTATATTCAAAGTGAGGATGCTCTGCTAAAAGATTTTTACGATTTAAAAGCATTTAAGAATTATACTCAGAAAAAAGACTCGGTCACCTTAAAATCTCTGTTAACTATGAGTTCTGGGTTTCTTGGTGATGATAACAATTATGACAGCCCGGGAAATGAAGAAAATATGTATCCAACAAATAATTGGGTGCAGTTCGCACTTGATTTACCTGTGCAAAAAGACAAAGAAATTGGAAAGGACTTTGCATATTTTACTGCTGGAATAGTTATTCTGGGAGATATTATAGATAAATCTGTTCCTGAAGGACTAGTTGCTTACGCTGATAAAAAGTTATTTGCACCGCTCGATATAGTAAATTATCAATGGCAATTTACACCTCAAAAAGTTGGAAATACTGCTGGTGGTATAAGACTCAGAGCGGTTGATTTTGCTAAATATGGGCAATTATATAAAAACAAAGGCCTCTGGAATGGGAAACAGATTTTAGATAAGCAATGGGTAGAAAAAAGTTTAGGAAAACAGATAAAACAATCGCTTGATGACGGTTACTATGGATATTTATTTTGGAACAAAACCTTTAAACACAACAACAAAGACTATGAAGTGTCTTTTTGCAGTGGTAATGGTGGTAATAAGATTTTTATCTTTAAGGATATTCCTTTTGTAATAGTGATAACTTCTAGCGCCTATAATTCACCTGATGCACATGTTAATGTTGATAAAATGATGATTGACTTTATTTTACCTGCAATTTTAGCCGAATACTAAAGATAACGCCTGACAATGCATAAAAGAATAAGGAGTTTTGTGATTGACCAGAAGGTATTTGTTTCCTGGTAAGATTGCGGAGACAAAATTTGATGTTTACATAAAAGATAAAAGCAAAATTTTTATATTTGGCTTAGCACTGCCAAATCCGTAACCGATCAAACAGGAACCGTTAGACAAAATAAAACTTATATTTTATATGAAACTGAGAATCCATCATTTCTATGATATCATTCGAGACTTTGGAAAAAATCAGCAAATTGTTCCTCATGAATTTGGCCATTCATATCACAAAATTGCCGATTTCATTAAACATAACCCTAAAGAAGCAATTGAAATAGTTTTATGCTGTGACGACGTTTGCGTGGGTTGCAATTGTTTAAAAGACAATAGTTGCCTCGATACAATTGATCATAGAAGTGATTTCCAGGGCAAAGAAAACTTTAATAACCACATTGATACCAGAATAATGCAAGTATGCGAGACTAAGGTTGGTGATATCATGACACCAATAGACCTAATTGAAAAGCTAAAATTATATCTTGATCATATTGAATGGATTTACGAAGGAAATGATAAAGAACATACCGTATTAAGAAAAAAATACGTAATCGAGGGAATAAAAAATTATAGATCTTATATCGCTTAATAGCTTCTATACATACTTATATTAACAGATAAATAAAAAACGAAAAATTTGAAAAGTAAAAAAGCAATTATTACCGGAGGTGGCAGAGGGCTGGGAAAAGCGACTGCTATTGCATTTGCAAAAGAAGGAATTGACATAGCCATAACAGGGAGAAATGAAGAGATTTTGAAAGAAACTGTTTCTGAACTAGAGGCGCTTGGCGTTAATGCTATTTATTCAGCATTTGATGTAGGGAACTATGAGGATGTGAAAAAGGGCATCAAAAGTATTGTCAATAGGTTAGGCTCTGTTGATATTTTAGTAAACAATGCGGGAATTGCAGCTTTTGGGTCTTTTATTGAAATGGATGTTAGCCAATGGAGCCAAATTATTCAAACAAATCTTATGGGTATGTATTATGTGACGAAAGAAGTTTTACCGTACCTAATAAGTCAGAATGAAGGTGATATTATTAATGTTTCGTCTACAGCAGGATTAAATGGAAATGCCAACATATCTGCTTATTCAGCATCAAAATTCGCAGTTATTGGGATGTCTCAATCGTTAATGAAAGAAGTTCGTAAGCATAATATTCGAGTTTGTACCTTAACGCCAAGCACTATAGCATCTGATATGTCAATCGAACTAGGTATTGCAAACAAAGATTCTCATGATAGTGTTTTACAACCTGAAGATTTTGCAGAATTAATCGTTGCTGGTTTAAAACTTCCAAGAAGAGCAATGCTTACAAGTGCGTCTTTATGGTCTACAAATCCTTAATTACATCATTAATTACTGTATAAATAGTTTCCAATCATTTGTTTAAGTAATAGCGCTATCTATCATTCAGGAATACATTAGTAAAGATTATGAAACAAACCTTTTCGGCCATATTAACCGTTTTGCTCCTCATTCCAATTCTGTCTTTTTCACAACTTTCTATTGAAGAGCATTTAGGAATGGAAAATATTAACAGCCCTCAGGTTTTTGAATCTAAAGTTCTGTTTGCTAAAACTACTAAGGACAGTTGGAATGGTAAATCATTTTCATCAATAATCGTGGCTGACTTGAATGGAGAAAATCAAATCAAACTAACCGATAATGAATTTGACTACGACCCGAAGTGGTCAAAAAATGGAAAATGGATTTCTTTTATTTCTTACCGCAATAAGCTCCAACAAATTTATATTGTATCAAGCTTAGGTGGTGAGCCTCAATTGGTCTCTGACGCCCAAAATTTTATTTCAAACTATAAATGGATGGATGAAAAAACCATAGCCTATATAGATGACGAACCACGTGACAGTATTTTAGTAGCGACGGAAAAAATGAACGGAGGCGGCTATAAAGTTGGTACTGAATTTTACACAAATGCGCTGTGGACTTATAATATAGACTCTGGAACAAAGAAAAAAATCACAGACGGAAGTTATAGAATAATTGACTTTGATGTTAGTGCAGATGGTAAAACACTTGGATTCTTAGCAGCCAAAAATTATGACACATATGAATCAATAACAAATAGTTGGATAGAAGTCATCGATATTCAGAATGGTAGTTCAATCTATACATTCAATGGTGCTAACTCTTTGAACAATTTAAAGTTTTCTTTTTCGGGCAAACAACTGGCTTTTGCTGGTAGCACCGAAGGATTCGCTTCGAATGATGGGCTTTTTATTGCAAATATCGCATCTGGAGAAACTAAAAACATGACTTACGAATTTGATCCAACCATTGAAAAAATACAATGGATAGATGAAAAAAACATAAGTTTCTCAACACCTAAAAATGGATACTCAGGAGTGTACAACTTGAATCTCAAAGGTGAAATAACAACATTGGTAAAACCATACTGGGTCATATATGATTTTCAGATTATTGACAAACTGATTTACTTCACCGCCTCACGGAGCGCAAAAACCAAACAACTTTACAAATTGACAACTGGAGAAAAACCTGAAAATGCAGTCCAGCTGACCAGTTTGAATTCAGAATTAATCTCAAAAATTAAGACTTCAAGCAGTATTTTAAACTATAAGAGCAAAGACGGCACTAAGGTTCAAGGAATTGTAACCTATCCACCGGGATATGATGATTCAAAAAACTATCCACTGATGGTCATTCCACATGGTGGTCCAGATGCTGTTGTTATGGACGATTTTAATTGGAAGGGACAATTTTTTGCTGATCATGATTATGTGGTATTTCAACCGAATTTTAGGGGTAGCATTGGGTATGGCAGGGGATTTTATGCGGGTAACAGAAATAATTTTGGAGTTACCGACTTTGAAGATATCATGGCGGGAATTGACAAACTTATCGAATTGAACATAGCTGATAAAAACAGACTTGTTACAGGTGGTTGGAGTTATGGAGGTTATTTGGCAAATTGGGCAATAACACAAACAGATAGGTTCAAAGCTTCAATTAGTATTGCCGGAGTATCTAATTTGGCAAGTTTGTACGGGCAACATGAATTTAGTAACAGAAAAATAGGGCTTTGGGAGTATAGCGCATTACCAATCGATACTATTGAAAATTATCGAAAAGCTTCACCTGTATTTTTTGTTAAAAATGTAAAAACACCGCTTCTCATATTGCATGGAGCAAATGACATGAGAAGCCCGACATTACAAGCCTGGGAAATGTATCGAGCAATGAAAGATGCAGGCAAAGATGTAGAAATGATACTTTACCCAAGAGCAGGGCATAACATTCAAAATCCAATTCAATTCAAAAGTGTTTTAAATAATTGGTTAAATTGGGCGGAAAAGCACATTGGGAACAAATAATCTTTTAAAAATTTTATATAAAATAGGGGATGAAGGATCCAAAGATAAGACCCTTATCTGAAATTTGAGAACAGATGAAAAATTTAGAGATAAAAACGAACCCCGAAGTTGAAATGGTATTTAGTAATTACCCTGAAGCTGTAAGGGATAGAATTTTAAATCTCAGAGAATTGATTATTGAAACAGCAAAAGAAATCGATGGCTTGAATAGTCTAGAGGAAACCCTAAAATGGGGAGAACCAAGTTATTTAGCTAAGAACGGAAGTACTCTCAGAATAGATTGGAAGTCAAAAACGCCTAATCAATACGCAATGTACTTTAAGTGCACCAGCAGATTGGTTGATACTTTCAAAATGGTTTTTAAAACCGATTTTGAGTTTGAAGGGAAAAGAGCAATAGTTTTTCAAATGGAAGACGATATCCCAAGGGATGTGCTAAAAGATTGTATCAAAGCAGCATTGACTTATCATAAGGTTAAACATTTACCAACGTTAGGGATTTGACAATAAGAAACTTTGTACTACAAATGGTTAGTGTAGAACACCTATAAAATTGGCCTACCCGTCAAAGGATTCTTTCAGGTTGTAAAATCTAGCCTACACACGAAAAATACTTTAGTCAGTTCGCTTTTCTCGTTTCTAGTTTGTTTTCAATTTAGTGTACATGTAAAGATAAGTACGACTTCGTAACTATTTATATTTAAGGTATTTAGGCAGTTTTTTATAATTTTAGCAGCTATTTTACGAGCTTTTCTTTTTTATCTACACACAATGTTTTATTTTAGAATAAATATAAAACACCAACTTATGACAACTTTTAGCAAGCAAACTTTATCAAAGCAATTTGTCACCATTGTTTTAACACTTTTATTTTCTACCATAATTTTTGCCCAAGATGATAAAGCCACACAAGACGATGCGCTAACGCAAAAGAAAGAGAAAAAAGCAAGGAGTTCTTTTAAGGTGTCTGCTGGTGTGAGTTTGAATAATTTGACACTTGATTCATCCGATGAAGTAGAATCAAACCCTGAAGTTGGTTATAATCTTGGAATATCCTATAAACGAGGTCGTTTTTTTTACTATGAAATTGGTCTAAGATATAACAACAGGTCTTTTAATGTAGAGTCTACATCAGATTCAGAGGAGGTCGATCAAACAGATAGTTCATTTTCAGTATCTGCTATTGACATACCTTTAACTGGTGGTATTAACATTACATCTTTTGCAGACAGGTTAGTCGGTGTTAGAGTTTTTGTAAGTGCTGTTCCTTCCTTTTCTATAGGTGCAGATATGGATGATCTTGGTTTAGAAAGAGAAGATGTTAGAGACTTTATGTTTTATGGTCAAGGAGGCGTTGGAATTGATATTGCTTTCTTTTTCGTTGAAGCAGGGTTCAATTATGGCTTTAGTAATATTTTAAATGATATAGGGAATGAAAGTATAAAGTCTAACCCAAATCAAGGCTATGTCAACATTGGCTTTCGGTTTTAATTTTTTTCATTAGAGATTGATCTATTATCGAACCAAATAAATAGGAACAGAAAGTTTATCAAAGATTTATAGGTACTTGCCGCTGAAAATTGCGAAAGCTAGTTCGCTGAGCTGATTTTAATACAATTTACTATATTTAACTTCCACCGGAGAAGTCCGTTAGGGATTCTCGAAATCAACCGTATTCAAGACCCTAAACGAGCAATGGAAACTAACCAAAAAACAACTAACTCGTGATAAAATTCTTTAGAAAAATCAGATTAAGACTACTGACAGAAAACTCCGATTCCAGCGGGGCAGGTAAATTTAGTAGGTATTTGATTTATGCATTTGGGGAGATCATCCTTGTAGTTATCGGTATCCTAATTGCACTTCAAATCAACAATTCCAACGAAGATCGACAGCTGCGTAAGCAAGAAGTACATTATTTAGAAAACTTAAAAACAGACTTAATTTTAAATATTTCAGAATTAGATAAATATATATCTGTTAGAAATTCCAGAATTGAATCTGCCAATAAAGTATTAGAATATTTCGAAGGCAAACCTTTAACAGATTTAAATGCTTTTGCCTTTCACACGACAAATATTTATGTATGGCAGAAATTTTCTCAGCAAGACAATACTTTTCAGGAGCTTATTAATTCGGGTAATTTGGCCTTGATCTCTAATGACTCCATAAAAAACGAACTCCTTAACCTTCAGGCCTTATATAAAAAACTAAAAAATGAAGAAGAACATTTTAGATTTGACGCAGAGATTTTATTATACGAACCCTCTTATACAGTATTAGATCTAAATCCGATTGTAAAAAACTATACCTATCAGGTTACCGATGGAAAGGCAGGCGAAAATATTGCTTTGTCAAAGGCAAACTACGAAGCCATGTTAAAAGATATTAAACAGAAAAATGGCTTTGTGATGGCTGTATATGAATTCTCTGTCATGAATATGCAATTTAATGAAATGAAGACCATGTGTAATTCAATTATTGCATTAATTGATCATGAAATAAACGATGAATAAGAAAATATGAGGGCTAAGTAACTATAAGTAGCACTACTTATTAAATACAAAATCCTGAACGCAAATTAAGATGACAGTAAAGAATTTATCTCATATAACATTTGACGAAGTACTGGACTGCTTCTTGTTAGCATTTGAAAACTATTTTGTTAAAATGCCATCCGATAGGAATTACTATAAGGAGCGTTGGAGGGCAGCAAAAGTTGACTTTAATTTTTCCTATGGAATGTTTGACAAGGGGAGATTAGTGGGATTTATAATTCATGCTATTGATAAGAGAGACGGGATGTTAACAGCATTCAACACAGGTACCGGAGTAATACCCGAGTATAGGGGTAATAGAATAGTGAAGTCAATTTACACATATGCCCTTAAGGACCTAGGAGAAAATGGTATTGAAAAAAGTACTCTTGAAGTAATTAAAAAAAATGAAACAGCTATTCGGTCCTATAAAAGTATCGGGTTTAAAGTTTGTAAAAATTACAAGTGTTTTACCGGAGCCGTTAGCATTGAAAATTGTGATCCATTTGAGTTAAAAGAAATTGCATTGAAGAATGTCGACTGGAAAAACTTACCTAACCAGGAATTCTATTCCTGGGATTTTCAGAAGGAAACCATTTTAGAAAGGAACTACACTTTTTATCATGTTTTGAATCATAAAGAACCCGAGTCATTTTTCATATTTGACCCCGAAAATAATTATGTAGCACAATTTGACATATTGAATTCTGAAAACCAGGGGTGGAACAGGCTTTTTTCAGCAATTAAACATATTTCAGGTACGATTAAGGTCATTAATGTGGATGAACGTCTCAAAGATAAACTTGATTACATCGGTTTCATTGGACTGGAGAATTCAGTTGATCAATTTGAAATGGAATTAAAAATAACATGAGGTGAGTTTGAGAATTCAAAAAGTAGCGGTTTAATCTAAATGAAATTTATACTTTTAGGGAAAGTTATTTCAACAATCATCAGCTTTATGGCAGGCGGGTTTATTATAAACAATAGGAATAACATATCACAAAAATGACAGCAGGATTCATTTTATGATTCCTGATAAAAATTATAAACCAATAACTTAAAAATCATGACTAAAAAACGTAGCTGGAAATTTTGGACCTCAAGAACCATACTCATATTGATTTTACTTGGTCTTTTTTGGGTCATCAATCTTATATGGTTTCGTCCTTTTAATATTAAACACTTTTATGACAAAGTATTTGTGCAATTAGCTTTGGAAAGTCCAGAGCTAACGACTTCTATGGGGATACCGGTTTTGTACGATAGGTCTAAAGATGAATTGGATGATATTTCTGATGCAAAGGAATGGGAATCTTTCAATAATATGAAAAAGGATTATAAAACCTTAATGAGTTATGATTTTGAAGGACAATCAGAAGCCAATAAATTGAATACAAAAATTTTAGCTTTTTATTTGGAAGGGCTAATGGAGGGAGAACCTTTTTTTTACCATGATTATCCAGTGAACCAAATGGGGGGTGTGCAAAATTCGCTGCCGAGTCTTTTGGAAAATGCTCATAAGCTCAGAAATAAAAGCGATGCAGAGGCTTATATCTCTCGTTTATCTAAATTTGATACCAAGTTTGACCAGTTAATTGAGAACTTAAAAATAAGAGAAAACAAAGGTGTCATTCCTCCTAAATTTGTTATTCAGCGTGTAGTTGATGAAATGAAAGGCTTTATTGGAACAAAAAAGACGATCACAGACAGCACTCAAGTTTCAAATAAGACCTTGTCACCTGTAAAATCAAATATTTTATACACCAATTTTGAATCGAAAATTGATAAGCTGGAGGACTTATCTCAGGAACAGAAAGACTCCCTCAAAAAACAAGTTGAAGAAGAAATTCAATCAACAGTATTTGGCGCTTATCAAAAACTCATTGATTATTTTCAACAACTTGATGAAAAGGCTACTACAGATGATGGAGTTTGGAAATTACCTGATGGCGAAGCTTACTATCGCTATAAATTGAAACAAAGAACGACTACCAATTTGGAACCAGAAGAGGTACATCAAATCGGATTATCAGAAGTGGCTAGAATAAAGAAAGAAATGCAAGATATTCTTTTAGCTGAAGGATATTTAGATACCACCAAAACCTTAGGAGCTACTATTCAAGAAATGAATAAGGAAGAACGTTTTCTTTTTCCTAATAATGACGAAGGAAGACAAATGGTGCTTGACGAATATGATCGTATTTTAACTGAAATAAGTGCTGGTTTAAACGATGCATTTGATATACGACCTAAAGCTGATCTCGAGGTAAAACGAGTACCTGAATTCAAAGAAGAAGGTTCAGCGGGCGCCTACTATAACAGACCTGCAATGGATGGCTCGCGAGGAGGAACTTTCTATGCAAATCTTAGAAATGTACATGAATCTGTAAAATTCGGGATGAAAACATTGGCCTATCATGAAGGAATACCCGGGCATCATTTTCAAATAGCCATACAATCTGAACTTGAGGGTGTTCCAATATTCAGAACTATTGGACTTTTTACGGCATATATTGAAGGTTGGGCATTATATGCAGAACAGTTAGCCTGGGAACAAGGTTTCTACAAAAATGACCCTTTTGGAAACTTAGGGAGGTTACAAGCTGAGATGTTCAGAGCTGTTCGCCTGGTTGTTGATACTGGAATTCATTACAAAAAATGGACCAGAGAAGAAGCGATAGATTATATGGTGCTCAACACAGGAATGAACACCACAGAAGTAACCACAGAAATTGAACGATATATCGTGTGGCCGGGGCAGGCTTGTGCTTATAAGATAGGAATGATCAAAATTTTAGCGCTTCGCGAAAATGCAAAAAAGAAACTTGGGAATCAATTTGACCTTAAAGAATTTCACAATGTGGTGCTCAAAAACGGCGCAGTTCCTCTAGATATTTTAGAGGAGATTGTTGAATCATATATTAATGAAACGCTTGCGAAAAGTGAGAATCAGAAAATTACAGGAACTAAAATCAATACCTAAGAAGTAAACTACTAGAAGGTGTAATCAGTGATATAGGAGTTTTCTTTGTAATTCTTAAAACTGAATAAGGCGAAAAAATTACGCTTCCAAGTAATATTTTTGTGCAAAAAATGATTAAAAAGAAGGGCAGTGATTAATACTTAAAAAATAGATAGAGTACTATTAGTTCCTGATGGTTTGTAGGCTAAGTTACCTACTGTACATATCGAGTTTGAAGGACTGATGAAAACCCATTAATTTATAAATGAGCATATGAAAAAGTTATTCATCTCTTTTTGCTGTTTGGTATTTTTGCCATTTTGCAGTCAAGCACAGCAACAAATTCCGAAAGTTGTCAAAGGCAAGATTGAACGTATAGAAAATTTTCAATCCAAATATGTTACTTCAAGAAATATTGATATATGGTTGCCTGAAGGATATTCGGATGGAGCTACATATGCTGTGCTGTATATGCATGATGGACAAATGTTATATGATGCAGAGAATTCATGGAACAAACAAGCATGGAACGTTGATGATGTTGCAACAGATCTATTTGAGACCAACAAGATTCAAAATTTTATAGTGGTTGGTATTTGGAATGGAGGAGAAACAAGACATCCGGATTATTTCCCACAAAAGCCATTTGAGCATTTGTCTGCTATCGAAAAAGACACTGTAAGTGCTCAGCTACAAAAATCCGGAAGAACTAAGGGAATCTTTAAGCCACAATCTGATGATTATTTGAAGTTTTTGGTAAAAGAATTAAAGCCTTACATTGATAAAAAATATGCTGTTTACACGAATAGAGAAAACACTTTTATTGCCGGCAGCAGTATGGGAGGATTGATTTCAATATACGCTATTTGTGAATATCCTGAAGTTTTCGGTGGTGCGGCTTGCTTGTCGACTCATTGGGTTGGAACGTTTACCCTTGACAATAATCCGGTTCCAAACTCATTTATTAGTTATTTGAGCGAAAATCTTCCTAAGCCGAAAGGGCATAAAATTTACTTTGATTGTGGTAACAAGACCTTAGATGCCATGTATCCAGAAATACAACGAAAAGTGGACAGTGTAATGGTAGTAAAAGGTTATGATAAAACTCATTGGATGACTAGATATTTTCCTGGTGAGAGCCATAGCGAAATATCCTGGAATAAAAGGGTGCATATCCCTCTGGAATTTCTTTTTGGAAAAAACTAAATCGTTACACACATATAAAATAGTTTAGCAGCCCTTTAAGATGGGTAGTTCACATAAACAGGATCTTTAAATTAATTTTGAGAAAAGCAAATGTCACAGATAAGAAGTTGGTGTCAGAAATATTGGTTTCTGCATTTTTACCATTAAAAGGAGAAAATTCTATAAACCTTGTTGTAAAACAAGATGAAAAAAGAATTGAGCGGATGCAAATATTAATGGAATATCTATTTGAAAGGGCCATTTATTTTGGGGAGATTTTTATATCGGATAACAATAAAGCATGCATATTATTAGTATTTCCACATAAGGAAAAAGTTACTTTCAGAACAGTCTTGTCAGATATTAAAGTAGCATTTAAATGTATAGGCCCTCAACGTGTTTTTGGTGTTTTAAAAAGACAGCGAATAACAAATAAGTACTATCCAAAAGAAAAACACATCAGACCTTTGATTATGGGCGTTAAGAAAGAATGTAAAGGAAATGGAACTGCTGCTCGTTTAATGTTAAAAGTTAAAAATGAGTATAGGAATAATAATTTCCCTGTAATAGTTGATGCGGCATCTATTAAGAATGCGCAGTTATACCAAAAATTCGGGTTTAAAATGATTAATAAAGATGAATCATTAGGCTTTCCAATTTATTTCTTGAGATTAAAGTAATTGGCTCGATTTTAAGGATGAAATAGGGGGAAAAATTGCACAGAGTTTGATGATATTTTTTGTTGGATCAACTATTAAATATAGAATTAAGTTAAAATAAATTAGGGTTTAGCTTATAAGCTAAGCCATTTATTTTTTAGTTTAGTATCTTGTTCTACGTATTATTGTGATTAAATCCGCTATAATTTTTGAAGAATGGCAAGACATAAGTGGAAAACAACAGTCATATGAAAAACAACAAACATATTGAAAGAGACGGGAAATCAGGAATAGAAATTTTTGACAATAGAAGCTTAAAAATTGACTTTAGAACGCTTGAATCAATTTTGGAACAAGGAATGTCTGTATTGGATGTAGGTTGTGGAACCGGAGCAATTTCAAAAGACATCGCAAACATTGTGGGAAGTTCCGGGAAAGTTATTGGAATCGACAATACTGAAAAGTTTATAAAAAATGGTAGGGTAACTTATGGACACACAAAAAATTTAGAACTTAGACATTGTGACCTATTTACTATTGAAGCTAATGAAAAATTTGATTTAATTGTTGCTGCAAGGGTTTTACAGTGGTTGATTAATCCAAAAGACGCTTTACTGAAAATGAAGTCTTTATTAAAACCAAACGGAAGAATATCTATTCTTGACTATAATCATAACTGTTTAGAATGGAATCCTGAGCCGCCCGAAAGTATGAAGGAGTTCTATAAAATATTTTTGAAGTGGCGAAATGATGCAGGAATGAATAATAGCATGGCGGATGATTTACCGGAGCTCATGAAAGAAATAGGGATGGATTCCATAGAAAAAATAAATTCAGATGAACACTATGAAAAACATCGAATAGATTTTAGGTCAAAGGTTGGTATTTGGTCTAAAGTTGCAGGTTCAATGCAAATGGTTGAAGAGGGTTATTTGGAGAATAGTTTGCGACTAAAAGCGATACAAGAATACGATGAATGGGTAGAAAACAATGCAATTTCCATGACGATGAAATTAAATGAAGTAAGAGGGATATTGACAGACACAGGCAAAGAACACATTAATTAAGTTAATTTGAGAAAATAATAAGAACAAAAAAATATATTATAATGGAACTATTAAGCAATCACATCAGCTATGTCGAATTTAAAGGGAAAGACCTTGAAAAAATAAAAGAATTCTATACAAAAGTTTTTGATTGGACTTTTACAGATTATGGCCCGGATTATGTGGCTTTTACTGATAGTGGACTTTATGGTGGATTTGAAAAAACAGAAAGTGACATTGTAAATGGTGCACTGGTAGTTTTATATCACAAAAACCTCGACTTGATCAAAAACAAAATTATCCATTCAGGAGGCAAAATTTCAAAAGATATTTTTTCTTTTCCTGGTGGTCGAAGATTTCATTTTGTTGACCCGTCTAAAAATGAATTAGGCGTTTGGTCAGATGCATAATATTTAAAAATATAGTCTATGCATTAACCGTGGTCAATCATTGCCAAAACCATAGGTTTATGTTGAACCGTCAAAATATATGATCATATTCTTTAGAAAAAAGAGACAAAAAACACAGAACCAAATTTTGAAACTGATTATAGCCACTTTATTATTGCTCTTTCAAGTTAGTCTGCTGCAAGGGCAGACTTCTATACATGACATTGACCTTGTCAATGGAAATCAAGTTGTTGGGTTTCGACATTATACAGCATCTGACGGCACAAGAACCTACAAAAGAGTAAGCGATTGGAACAACAAAAGTATTCCAAGGCCAATTCCCATTAGTATCTGGTATCCATCTATGGAAAATACGAAAAGCCTCAAGCCCATGAAGATTTTGAACTATTTTGAAATCCTAAAAGAGGAAGAGGAATGGGAGTATCTGCCAAATGAACAATTATTGAATTGGTTTGACTATTCCAATACTTTAGAAAATCAAAAACATCTGAATGAATATACTTCGGCCTATGCTGACATTGTGCCCGCAAAGGGTAAATTTCCTGTGGTTATTTATGCACCAAGCTATCAAGCATCCTCGATAGAAAATTTCCTGCTATGTGAGTATTTAGCGAGTCATGGCTATATCGTTATTTCAAGCCCAAGTCGCGGAAAAGAAAATCGGTTTTTGGAGGGTGGAACGGAGAAAGATATGGAAACGCAAGCAAGAGATATTGAATATTTAATTGGGGAATTAGCTAAAAACCCAAATGCTGATATTGACCAAATAGCAACTATAGGTTTCAGTTTTGGCGGTTTGTCAAATGTTGTTTCTCAAATGCGCAATGAAAGTATAAAAGCTATTGTAAGTCTTGATGGAAGTGTCAAATATCAATACAATACCTTGAAAAAGTCTCCATTTTTTAATATTGAAAAAGTCGATGTGCCATTTATTCACATGGCGCAAAAAGATATTCCCAAAAAGGTATTAGAAGAGGATCATATAAATGAGGAACTCAATTACAAATTTGAGTTTTATGAGAACCTTACTTATAGCAAGGCTTTTCAACTCAAATTTCACCATCTAACGCATGCCTATTTTAGTACTTTAGGTGTTCTTTTTCAAGATCGAGACAAGCGACAAGACAAGAGCGATTTAGAAATTATGCATTCATATAAATTGGTCTCAACATATACCTTAAAATTTTTGGATGCGTTTTTAAAGAATGATGCAAATGCATTAATATTTTTAGAAAATCAGCCATCAGAAAATGGTATTAAGAATGATCTGATAAGCCAGCAAACCAAGCAGGCTCAAGGCAAAGTATTCAACTTTGAGGATTTTAACAACTTAGCAGCAAAACAACACTATAAAAACCTGAAAGAACTCTATGCTTTGACGCTGAAAGAAGTTCCTTCAATGGAATTACCTGAAGGAAACCTCAATAATCTTGGATTACAACTTGTTTTCAATCCTGAGACTTCCAAACAAGGAATAAATGTTTTGCTCTTGGCAACTGATATCTACCCTAATTCTTCGAATCTTTATGACAGCTTAGCCGAGGCGTATTTGTTTGTTGGCAACAAGAAAATGGCCATAGAAAACTTCGAAAAATCTTTGACTTTAAATGCGCAAAATCAAAATGCATCTCAGCGATTAAAAGAATTAAGTGACTAGCCTTTTACATTCTTATAAAACCAGGCCTCAAATTTTCAACGAAACTTTTGTAAAAACTATAGCAAAGCTACTTAATGGAGGAGGATATGAATTGCTGGTTGGTTCTGTATAAAATTTTTTATTAAATGGGAAAGTAACAGTAAATTTGCATAATGAGTCGAACAGTAGCTGATAGAGCGATTTGGCCTGAACTAACTAAAAAGAAATAAATAGTAAGAATACGATGAAAAGTATAATTGAAACGAATGAATACCAAAAAATTAACGATGATATCAAATTTATACTGCTGTGTTATGAAGAAATGTTAACACGTATAAATGAGAAGGAAACCATCAAACTACTTAAATTGAATCAAGTTTCTCACCAGGAAATCATGGCGCATTCAGTTTCAGATGAAAAAATAACTCAGGCATTAGGTATTTATTTTCAGTTAATTACATTGGTTGAAGAAAACGCCGCAAAACAGTATCACAGACAGCTTGAAAATGAAGATGGTATAACTGCAATTAGAGGTTCTTGGGGAGAAACATTTGAACTTTGGATAAAACAAGGTTTGAGTGAAGATAGAATAATAGAATTATTGTCGTCCCTTGATATTATGCCTGTTTTAACAGCGCATCCAACAGAGGCCAAAAGGATTGTCATTATAGAATTGCAGAGGGAGCTATATTTATTATTGGTTCAAATGGAAAATTCTACACTCTCCATTTCTGAGAAAAACGCTATACGCGAGAAAATCATCAATTTATTGGAACGTTGGTGGAGAACTGGAGATATCTATCTTGAAAAACCCGATTTGACTTCAGAGCGCGACAATGTGGTGCATTACCTGAGTAAAGTATTCCCTTTGGTATTGGAAAAGAGCGACCAAAAGTTAAAGGATTCATGGAAAGTTATTGGTTTTGATCCGGAAAAACTGAGTCAACCTGAGCAATATCCACATTTTAATTTTGGCAGTTGGGTTGGGGGTGACCGAGACGGACATCCTTTTGTGTCTCCTGGCCTTACGAGAGATACTTTATTGATTCATCGCGAAAAAGCATTAGAAATTGTACATGGTCAATTGGTGCATCTGGCCTCTCGTTTAACCTTGTCAGGGATAAAAAATACAGTACCTACCGAATTGCTTGAAGCTGTGAGCAAACTAGAAAAAATACTTGGCGAAGCAGGAGAGAAGGCCGTAAAAAGAAACCGATACGAACCTTGGCGTCAATATGTAAGTCTTTTGGTTATTAAATTGGATAACACCATTGATGAAAAATTCAGTGATTCTAATTCTTATTATAGATCAAGTACTGTATTACAGGAAGATTTAAAATTTATAAGAAATATTTTAATAGATGGTGGTGCAAAAGGTATTGTTGAAGATATTTTGTTTCCGGTTG
This sequence comes from uncultured Flavobacteriaceae bacterium, assembly GCA_964586115.1. Classification (GTDB taxonomy): domain Bacteria; phylum Bacteroidota; class Bacteroidia; order Flavobacteriales; family Flavobacteriaceae; genus Lutimonas. The sequence goes on from CAZPHF010000023.1 coordinate 27,240, forward strand.
AAAGAATTGTTCAATGTTTTGGATTTCACCTGGCCAAATTAGATATTCGTCAAAATAGCAGCTACCATGAAAAGGTCATCACCCAGGTATTGGAAAAATCAGGATTTGAGACATTTGATTTTCACAACTGGGATGAGAAAACACGTGTTGATTTTTTGACAAAAGAATTGGAAAACCACGCTCCTTTGACCAATAACACCATTTCTTATGGGGAAGAAGCGGATAATGTGTTGGATTATTTTAGGGTGCTAAGGCAGCATATCAATTTGTATGGTTCGGAAGGAATTGGTTCTTTGATTGTGAGTATGACAAGAAGCCTGAGTGATTTATTAGTTGTGTATTTTTTGATGAGAGAAACCCAACTTTTGAATACTGATCTGCGTGTGGTTCCGTTATTGGAAACAATTGAAGATCTGGAAGAAGGGCAAACTATATTAGATGAGTTCTTAAATTTTTCGATCACCAAAAGCCGAAAAAAGTTGGTGTCAAATATCCAAGAAGTGATGATTGGTTATAGTGACAGTAATAAAGATGGCGGAGTGTTGGCAAGTAAATGGCATCTTCACAAAGCGGAAGAACGTCTTTGTAGCATAGGAGACAAGCATCATGTGAAAATTATATTTTTCCATGGTACGGGTGGAACGATCAGCAGGGGTGGAGGTAAGTATCACCGCTTTATGGAGAGTATGCCCAACAATACTGTTCATGGTCAAATTAAATTAACTACTCAGGGAGAATCTATTGCACAACAGTTTGGAAATCTTCTAACTGCTACTTATAATTTAGAAATGCTAGCCTCTGGTGTTGCGCGGCAAACAATGAATAGTTCAGAGAATAAAAATCAAGAAAAGTATCCCTATGATACCTTAGATTGGCTTACAGAAAAATCAATTGAACATTATAGAAAGTTGGTTGAAGAAGACGATTTTATTAGTTTTTTCAGTGAAGCAACTTCGATTGATCTTTTGGAGAAAAGTAAAATTGGCTCACGACCTGCTCGAAGATCCGGACAACGTACACTGAGTGATTTAAGGGCCATTCCATGGGTGTTTAGTTGGAATTTATCCCGTTTCACTTTAACCGGTTGGTTTGGCGTTGGACATGCTTTAAAGGAACTCAAGCAACAGGATGCTTCAAAATTTGAAGCACTCAAACAATTTGTTGATACCTGGCCTTTTTTGAAGTTCTTGTTGATCCAAATAGAAACCAATTTGATCCTGGCCAATGCAGACTTAATGAAAGTTTACTCAGGATTGGTTGCTGATGATGCTGTCAAATCAAAATTTTTAAACATGATCTTGACCGATTATAAGGATGGAATTAATCATATTCGAGACATACTGGGTGAACCTGCATCCGTTCGAAGAACAGGGCAGTTTGAAAATTTAAAACGACGGGAGGCAGCTTTACAAGTATTGCACGAACTTCATATAAAATATTTAAAGGAGTGGAGAAGCATAAAAGATACGAACCCTGTTGAAGGAGAAAAATTGCTTACAAAACTTTTGTCTATAACCAATTCGTTGTCGGGAGGTTTAAAAAGTACAGGTTAACAGGCCATTATTACTTTCATTCAATTTACACCAAAGATCCAGATGGACATACAGTTGAATTAATTACGATTGTGGTGGACGAAAAAATGTTTTATAAAGAATCGAAATAAATACTAGGACAAAACAGATTAGAAAACAGCTTATGTTGCTCAAGTGATCAAAACTTGCGCTTTTTTAATATATTTATGCTGTTTGAAATTTTTCCCATCAAAACGCCAATTTTGATAAAGTGGAACCATTCAAGATATAAGTTAAAATGAATAGAAATATTTTTTTTTTAGTAGTAAGCCTTTTCTTCTTTCTTCCAAAGATGGCAACAGCCCAGATAAATGAAGATAAGTTGGGTGCATGGTATATGTATTTTTTTAAGACAACTTTTAAAGAGAGTTCATGGGGAATACAGGGTGATGTTCAGTACCGTAACTGGAATATGGGTGGAGATCTGGAACAATTATTGCTCAGAACAGGAATAACATATAAACCTAAAAAAGCTGATATTCTGTTTACTCTTGGTTATGGACATATAACCACAGGGGCCTATGGATCAGATAATTCCACAACAGTATCGGAGAGCAGAATTTATCAGGAAGCTTTGTTTCCAGTTAAATTTGGGAATCGTTTCTATACGAACCACAGGTTTCGCTATGAACAAAGGTTTGCTGAGAATCAAGATTTTAGAACACGCTATAGATATAACCTATTTTTAAACATTCCTTTGAATAAGGCAGATATGGATGCGAAAACAATATACCTTGCCCTTTACAATGAATTATTTATTAATGGTCAACGAGACATTGGCAATGGAAACAGTGTGGAAATATTTGATCGAAACAGGTTGTATGGTGCGATAGGATATATGATCAAAAAAGGGCTTAAAGTTCAAGTGGGTTTAATGAACCAAACCACGAATAATTGGAGCAAAAATCAGTTCCAGTTGAGCTTCCATCAAAATTTTTAGTTTGGAAAACAAAAGATTCATTATTATACTATTGATTTCAGCAATTTTATTGCTGATTCCCTTGGTCACAATGCAGTTTTCCGAGGATGTAAATTGGGCGTTGTCCGATTTTATTATTGGTGGAATACTGCTATTTGGAACAGGTTTGCTGTTGGAGCTTTTATTGAGAAAAGTAAAGGAAAAAAAGTATCGAATCATTTTTTCCGTCGCGCTTCTTATCCTCTTTTTACTTATTTGGGCAGAACTTGCGGTCGGCATCTATGGCACTCCTTTAAGTGGCCAGTAGATCAGGCAAAGCTGTATGACAATTTGAATAAATAACAACCGTATAAGGATATGAACTTAAATCAAATAACTGTCCCATCATTGGATCTGACAAAATCCATTCCCTTTTATGAAAAATTAGGATTGAAACTGATAGTCGAATCTTTACCGTTTTACGCAAGGTTTGAATGTCCGGACGGAAATGCAACCTTTTCGATACACCAAAGGGAAAGTTTACCAAAGGGGGACGGAATTTATGTTTATTTTGAATGCGAGGACCTTGATCAGTATGTTGATCAGCTGGTAAAAAAGGGAATTGAGTTTGACCAGTTGCCAACTGATGAGATGTGGCTATGGCGAGAGGCGAGATTAAAAGATGTTGACGGCAATCAACTCATCTTGTTTTATGGAGGAGAAAACAGATTAAATCCGCCATGGCGAATTGAAAACAAAACAACTGAATAGGAAATAGAATAGCACTGAACAAAAGAATATTTTATGAAGAAAAAACAACAAACAACTGGAGTGAATCGTCGAAAGTTTTTACAAGCCGGTTCGGCCTTTGCAGCTGCGGCAATGTTTATGCCTGCAGAAGGGCTTAAAATATTTGGAATTCAAAATGAAATTTCTAAAACATATTCAGTTCCAACCCTAACACTCAACAATGGAATACCAATGCCCATGATTGGTTTTGGAACGAATACCTTAAACGGACCTATCGGTGTGCGATCTGTTTCTGACGCAATCTCAGTAGGCTATCGCCTAATTGACACTGCCCACATTTATGGAAACGAAACATCTGTTGGAGAAGGGATCAAGCAAAGTGGCATGAAAAGAGAAGAACTATTTGTAACCTCAAAACTTTGGGTTGATGATGCGGGCTATGATAGTACAAAGAAGGCCTTTGAAACATCCATCAATAAATTGGGTTTGGAGTATTTGGATCTGTATCTTATTCACAGGCCAAGGGGAGATGTGAAAGGTACCTGGAAGGCTATGGAGGAGCTATATAAAGAGGGTAAAATCAAAGCTATAGGAGTGAGTAATTTTGCACCTGATCAGCTTGAGGAGTTAATGGGATATGCCGAGGTGAAACCCGTAATCAATCAAATAGAAACCCATGTTTTCTTTCAGCAGAACGAATCCTATGAATTTTTAAAGAAATCTGATATACAATTGGAAGCCTGGTCTCCTTTTGCTGCAGGTCGAAATGATATTTTTAGCAACGAAATATTGGCTGGTATTGGAAAAAAGTATGATAAAAATATTGCCCAGGTATGTTTAAGATGGCACTATCAGAGAGGAATTGTGGCGATCCCAAGATCTTCCCAAAAAGCACATATGATTGAAAATCTGGACATATTCGATTTTGAGCTTAGCAAGTCGGATATAAAAACTATCTCCAAACTCGATCTGAATATTACACAATTCCCTGAGTGGGAATGATCATCGACTATTATAAAAACACAGGCAATCATTGGAGGCTCATCTTTATCATTAAAAAACCTTAAATTAATGAAAATCAGACAAGTTAAAGAACCTGATAACCTTAGCTTAGCTAAAATGATAAGAAAAGTGTTTGAGGAACATGATGCGCCAAAAAAAGGAACGGTCTACTCAGATCCGACAACGGATGCTTTATTCGAATCGTTTCAAACGGAAAAATCTATTTTGTTTGTAGCTGAAAAAAATGAAAAGATCCTTGGCTGTTGTGGTATTTATCCCACCAAAGGGCTTCCTGAACAATGTGTTGAGTTGGTTAAATTCTATCTTCCCGCAGCGTCAAGAGGTAAAGGTATTGGGAAAATATTAATGGAGAGAAGTATAGCTGCTGCTAGGGAATTTGGCTATTCAGAACTCTATATTGAAAGTTTGCCTCAGTTTTCTAAAGCGGTAAAAATGTACCAAAAACAAGGATTTATGACATTAAAAAATCCATTAGGTGCATCAGGGCATACCAGTTGTACTATTTGGATGCTTAAAAATCTTAATGGAAATTGATTGGATATACCACGGTGTGAATAATCGTGCATGATAATTTAAGAATATGGATGGAGATTAAAAATTGTCTTTAAAAGTCAAAATTCCTTCTTGGGTTTGTTATTGGAATGACCTATGCTTTTGGCGGAATTTTACCAATTGGAGTTGGAATTTTATTGGCTATATTATGCACAATTAACTATAGATTGATAAGAGCCGGTATATGATATCTCGTATCAAAAAACAGGATCTAAACTTAGTATTGTTTAAATAAAAAAATTAGAGAAAACGAAATTAAAAATAAGATATTATGGAAAACAACTCTTCTAATGACTTTGAAATTCAAGAGTGGCGCACAAGATTAAGATTTTTAGCAGATATTATTTTTGCCACGGCCATGACCATTATGATCCTTAACATTGAGATCCCCGAATTTGGACATATAAATAATACTGTAGCGCTTGCTAAATTTTTATTAAAGCAACTAAACAGTATGTGGGTGTTTTTTATAGCCTTTGTGGTTATTGCGATATATTGGATGAAACATTTGGAACATTTTAGCGCAATCCAGATTGTAAATCAAACATTTATTTGGTTTCAACTTCTTTTTTTGTGCAGTATCATGCTGATCCCTTTCTGGAATACTTACATTGAACAATTTCCTGAGAACATTGCGATCAGGGTACTGTTAAGTATAAATATGGTATTGGTTGGTGGATTTTCTTACTTAAGCATGAACTATGCCGCAAACCCCAAGCACCGTTTGTTGCATAGCTCAGTATCTGACAAAACTGTGCATGAAGCGAAGCGACAGATATTAACAGAACCTTTAATTGCCATATTAGCGGCCGGGCTGGCTTATATTAATCCTGTTTTATGGGATGTAGCTTTTATATTAGTGCCCGTATTTTTCTTTGCACGTAAAAAACTGGTGAATATCAAATATTTTAAATTTAAAAATTGATTCAAATAAATTGATGTAGTGAATTACAATTGTTTTTTTGATTTCAAGACTAATTTTTTATTTTATCTGCTAGCGGGCCATGTCGGTCAGAGTCGTGTATATAAAGTTATACCATATTTCAAATTGTTTCCATGGTTAAAATAATATTGCTTTTACACTTTCTTTCAATATTCTCATTCGTAGAAATAAAATCAAATGCTAAACCGGATTATGACCTCTACCATCAACAAGTCATTGAAGCAGAGAGATTAATCGTATCTGAAAATTATGCCAAGGCACTTTTAGTATATGAGCAATTATTTAGTGCGTATGAGTTTGTATTTGTTAGAGAATACCAGATTGCAGCTCAGTTGGCATTGCATGCCAACGATAAAGAAAAGGCCATCAAGTATATAAAGCAAGGTATCCTGTCAGGATGGGAAATGAAATCAATAAAGAAAAACACATTCCTGACTGAACTTCGAAAGGGAGAAAAATGGAAATTAGTTGAAAAGGAATATCCGAACCTTAGAAAACAATACGAATCTAATATCAATCAAGACCTGCGAGAACAAGTAAAAACAATGTATTCTAAAGACCAAAAGAAGGCGCTTAAGGCCTTATTTAGGTTTGGTTCAAAGGCGCAAGACACCTATGCTGAGACGAAATTTGCTCCGCATAGCGAAAAACAAATGGTCGAATTCTCTGCTATTCTTAAGACCTATGGATATGCCACAATTGATGACTGGTATCGTGCAATCATATATGACAGGAATAAACCCGGATATGGTATCCTTGATCCGCCTTTACCATCAAGCTTATCAACGACCAATGAATTAAGAAAAAAGATCTATGCCAGACCCTTTGAGTTGAGGGATGACTTGGAGGCTATTCAACAAAAAACCGGGATGAATTTTTATTTGTCAGATAGGTGGTATTAACATCAGTGCAGAGTACCTGAATTTTTAATGACAAAACTTAAAAATGACTTATTTTAGTCATAAATGTGAGTTTTTGAGTTATCATTTTATTAAAATAGCCATTGTAAATTTCAGAACCCGTAATTAAAGCAGTTGAAAATTTTTGAACTGTTAAATTATTAAGTCATTTCTTGAAACCTACATCATATTTTTGATAAAAATGTATCTTTAGCAAATACGAACCCTTATTTATTGAACATGCGAATAGGTATTATTATTGGAAGACTTGGAGGAGTTGATGGTGTTGCACTTGAAACAGAGAAATGGATAGACATTTTAAAAAAGTTAGGGCACAAGGTGTTTATCATGTCTGGAGAATTTGAGTCATGGCAGATAGATTATGAGCGTGATTATCTGTTTCCTGCCTTATCTTTTTTTTCGGCTGAAGCCGAATGGGAACAACGGAAAGCATTTTTCGAACCTGATAAGGATCCGAACCTCTTGTTGGATCATGTTGAGAAGTGGTCTGATATGATTGAAAAAGTCATGCTTCAATGGGTAAAAGATAAGAAAATAGATATTATACTCTCAGAAAATGCATCGGCTTTGCCATGTCAATTATCTATGGGTATTGCGATTAAAAAGCTAATAACGCGCACTGGTTTACCCATTGTAACACATGATCATGACTTTCATTGGGAAAGGGGTCAGCGTTATATTTCGACTCATCCTGAAATTAACCAATATATTGATGATAATTTTCCTTTATTACTGCCCAATGTAAAACACGCAGTGATCAATACATTTGGTGTTGAAACCTTTAAAAAACGCTTTGATATTGATGCTACTTTAGTGCCCAATGTGATGGATTTTAATCGGGTTTATGGTGTTCCAACTCCAGAAAATGAAATGTTTCTTAGAGATGTAGGTATAAAAAATGGTGAAATTGCCTTGTTACAAGTGACACGAATTGTAAGACGCAAGGGAATTGAAACGGCTATTTCATTAATTGATAAGCTAAATGATAAAAAACTGAAACTTGTTATCACAGGAAATAATCATGACGATGAAAATAGGGAGTATTATAATGAATTGATAGATCAAATTCATGAGCTGAATCTATCGAGTCAAATCATTTTTGCTTCACATAAAGTATTGGATCATAAAGATTTATCGGATGTTTATGCACATGGAAGGGCCTGTACTTATTTTAGTACTTACGAAGGTTTTGGAAATGCCTTTGTAGAAGGAGTATTAGCCAAAAAGCCAATATTTGTCAATAACTATAAGCCAGTATATATGCAAGATATTGGCAGTAAAGGGTTTGAAACCGTAATGATAGAAGACGGTAAGCTCACTAATCAAAAAGTTCAACAAATGTCTGACATCATTTACAATCCAAAGTGGTGCAAAGAAATTGGGGAATATAACTTTAAGCTTGGTCAAAAATATTTCTCATATGATGTTCTTGAGGAAAAACTAAACAAGTTATTTACATTTTAAGGAAAAAAAATGATAAAAAAAAAGACTGCGAAAATTACTAGTATCTTAAACGAACTAAAAAATGAAAAAATAAATACTTGGTTTGATTTAGGGTTATTTATAGATAAATTTAAAGACCAAAATTCAAAATCTGAGTTTAAAGGCGATGC
>CAZPHF010000024.1:0-14178 GCA_964586115.1 uncultured Flavobacteriaceae bacterium
ATCCTGAAAGAGTAATTGAACTATTCAATCAAATAGCATTGGAGCAACCAAATACGAGCGCTCAACCAGCTCCAAAAACTTATTTCTATGGCTATGGTCTGGATGGGAATCTTGATTTCGCTCTCTTGTATTGGACCACCTTTTCTGATACCTTAAAAACGGATAGTAAAATCGCAATAGAAATCTTTAAAAAGTTGAAAGAGGAAGGTATTCAAGCTCCGGCTCCTGTAAGAAGGATTATAAACGAGGATCGAAGGAACGAAAATTAAATCTCTTATGATTTTGGAAATATCATAATGCAATCAAAAAGATATTTTAGCATATCATATGTCTGATTGCATTATAGTTACACATATTCCCGTCTATTTCAAAATTCTAAATCAATCCATGATAAGGGCAGGAATTTCTAAAGAACGGTATAGTTCATTAAAAGCGCTCATTTCTGTTGTGATGATATCATCTCGTTCTTTTTCATACACACTCCAATCCTTTTTTAAATCATCTAATCGTTCTCTGGCCCCCTTAGTAATTATGGGATCTGCAGTGTCTGAAAATTCTTTTAAATATGTGAGTTCGGCATTTAATTGATTGTTATAATTGATCACATCCTGAAATGTTTTCTGCTTGGGTTGAATTAAATGCGACTCCCAACTATCTATTCGCTTTATAAGAGCTTCTCCTTTGGCCACAAGGCTATCAGCTTTTTCATTATTCTTCAATAATTTGGCATAGCCCGATAATTGTTTTTTAGCCGACCTCATCTGATTTACTGATTCGTGGATCTCAGTAATCATCGCTTCAATTTCTTTCAAGAACTGCTGTTGATCCTGATAGTCAGCAGTTGAAGCATCTATACCTGGATTAGGCAGGATTTTAATATTAGTTTCTACATCCTTATTGTCTAAAGTCAATCTCAATGTATAGCTACCCGGGCCTACGCGTGATCCGTCATGACTGCCAAAAACAAATACTTTGTCAATAGCGGGTAAAGGTGCTCGTCTAAAATCCCAGGTAAATCTGTTATAACCTTTTTTAGAAGGCAATACCTGTGGTTTAGAAGGCCCACCTGGCCATGGTTTAAAATCCTTTGGTTTTTTATTGCTAATGGTTCTGATGACTTTGTTGTTTTCTAGCACTTCAAGTTTCAAATCCAGCGAATCGGAATCTTTCTCGAGATAATAATCAAAGGTCACTCCAGATTTTGGATTATCACCCAAACCTGGAATTGGTTTTTCACTGCTTCCGCCAAAAAATAAATACGTGTCTTTGGGTTTGAACAACTTGAAATTAGTATCGTCCTTAGACCATTGTTGTAAGACTCCCAAATCATCTAAAATCCAAAATGACCTGCCCGCTGTGGCTGCAACAAGGTCGTTGCTCTGAATCACTAAATCATTGATGGGAACCACTGGTAAATTCAGTTGAAATGCTTGCCAGTGTTGTCCATCATCTAAGGATACATATAATCCGGTTTCAGTACCTGCATACAATAAGCCCTTTCTTACAGGATCTTCTCTTACCACTCTTACAAATGTATGCTCATCTGTAAATCCATTTACTAATTTTGTCCATGATTGACCATAATCACTGGTTTTGAAAATATAGGCTTGTAAATCCATTGATTTATATCGCATCAAAGTAATATAAACAGTAGCAGGGTCATGAGGCGACACCTCAATAGAATTGACAATGCCTTCCTTCATCGCTGCTGGAGTCACATTTTTCCAATTGGCACCACCATCTTTAGTGACATGGACCAAACCATCATCTGAACCGGCCCAAAGGACACCTTGTTCATGAGGAGATTCAACCAATGACATCAAGGTATTGTAATTTTCTCCCCCAGCGGCTTCATTGGTAAAAGGTTTACCTCCTGGGCCGTGTTTATCTGATTCATTTCTGGTTAAATCCGGGCTTATTAAGGTCCATGAGTTTCCTTGATCAGTTGTTTTAAATACAACATTTCCGGCATGATAAATTGTATTTCTGTCATGAGGTGAACTAATGATTGGGGCATTCCAATTGTATCTGAATTTGAAGTTCTCCGGAGCGTTACCCAAAGACAGTTCAGGGTATTCTTTGATTTCCTTACTGGTATGTGAATTTCTGTACCATCTTTCAATGATTCCTTGATAACAACCTCCAAAAACCACTTCCGGATTATCCGGATCAAAAGCCAGGAAGGCACTTTCACATCCCGCAACAGTATGCCAGTCTTGCCAGTCAATTCCCCTGTCATTGGTTCTACTGGCTATGGAAATTGCAGAATTATCCTGCTGGCCTCCATAAATATTATATGGGAACAGGTTATCGGTAATCACTCTGTAAAACTGGGAGGTTGCCTGATATTGCTGGCTACTCCAACTCTTACCGCCATTATTAGATATATTAGCCCCGCCATCATTGGAGTTGATCATTTTTGAATGATCATTCGGGTTGATCCATAAATGATGGTTATCCCCGTGCGGGGTGGCAACCCGGAAAAAACTTTTTCCTCCATCTATTGATTTCATAGCCGGAGCATTCATCACCCAAACAATATTTTCATCCATTGGGTCGGCAAAAATCTCCATATAATACCAGGAACGCGTAATGTTGATACGGTCTTTATTTACTTGTTTCCATTTTTTACCTGCATCATCAGACCTATAGACCCCAGATTTATCTCCTTCAGCTTCGATGACCGCAAATACGCGTTCAGGATTGGCTCTGGAAACTGAAATTCCTGATTTTCCTATGACGTCAGGCAGGCCTTCTTTCATTTTAGTCCATGTAGTACCTCCATCGCTTGATTTGTACAGGCCTGATTTTTCTCCACCTGACTCCATGGTCCACGGATACCTTCTATGTTCCCACATGGCTGCATAAAGGATCAACGGGTTCTTCATATCAATCACCAAAGAAGAGGCACCCGTATTTTTATCAATGAACAATACCTTTTCCCAGTTAAGACCTCCATCCTTAGTTCTGTAAATACCTCTTTCTTCTGAAGGCCCGTATTGCGCTCCCTGGGCGGATATAAAAATGATATCTGGATTTGTTGGATGAATCACAACATCAGAAATATGTCTTGATTTATCTAAACCCATATGCTTCCATGATTTTCCGGCGTCTAACGATTTATAGACACCATCACCCATAGAAGTCATGACTCCTCTGGCGGCATGTTCTCCCATACCAACTACAACGATATTAGGATTTGTTTCTGATACGGCAATCGCTCCGACTGTCCCTGTTTTCAAAAATCCATCTGAAACATTCTTCCATGTAATGCCATCATCAACAGTTTTAAAAATTCCACCGCCAGTCGATCCAAAGTAATAGGTCATCGGTTGTCCTACAACCCCACTGGATGCAACGCTTCTTCCACCACGAAAAGGTCCAATATTTCTCCATTTCAATCCATGAAATGTAGAATCTCTAAGCTCTACAGTTGAAGCAGTTTTGTTTTTTTTATTTTTCTTTTTTTGTGAATAGCCATTTCCGAAGACTAAAAGAAAGACAACAACAACTAGGTAAATATTTTTCATGTGTTTGGTTTAGCTTGATATTTTATAAATATGATTCAGTTTTTTATTCATAACCGAAAACCATAGGGGCGGGATTAATGCGAGCATCATCATTCCAGGGTATCCTGTTGGCATCTGAGGGCTTTCAGGCAATGATTCTAACACCTGATATTTTTTACTGGCCTTATAATGATGATCAGAATGTCTTGAAAGATTGAACAACATCAACCTGCCGATCTGGTGATCTGAATTCCATGAATGCCAATGTTTGACACGTTCATATCTCCCTGATTCATTTTTCATTCTTATCAGTCCATAATGTTCAATATAATTAACTGTTTCCAGCAATAAAATTCCTATCACAGCGGCAAGAACAAAGGCCAGGAGAACTTTAAAATCAAAAAAGTAATAAATGCCAAAAACCAGCACCAGGTTCGCTATAGAATAAATGATCATCCTGTTAGAAAGGGAAAATATCGATCTTCCTGTTCGTTTCATTCTATTATTTTCAATTTTCCATGCTTTCGCATAACTGCCATAATGAGAAGTGACCCAAAAAGAAAAAAGAGACTGCCCTTTTTTTGCTGTGGCTGCATCAGCGGGGGTAGCAACCTCTCGATGATGACCTTCATTGTGATAGGGAAGAAAATGCGTATTCAAAGAAGTCAACAATAAGACTTCTCCTAAGAATTGCTCCCATCTGGGTGAACGATGCCCTAGTTCATGACCAATATTAATTCCCAAAACACCACATAATAGTCCCATGGCAAATATTTTTCCAACATATCCAATAGAATTTATCGGGGTCAACTCTATGACAAATAGAAAAGAGCCTAACATAAGTAATTGAATCGGAACCGAGAGATACAAAATCCAATCATAGATTCGGCTTTTCTTTTCCTTTAGCATTGTTTCCTGGTCGAAATTATCTTTATCAGGTTTTAAAAAAAGTTCTAAAAATGGAATCAGTACAAACGTAAAAATAATTGGTGAAAAGGTGCTCCATCCCTCCCTGTTAAAGGCAAAATAAACCCCTAAAGGAAGAATAAAAACAAATAAGTATTTCAATCTTTTCATCTCTTTATTAGAACATTCCGTCTATTCCAGGATCAGATAATCCAGTTTAAGTGTATTAAATGAATCATTAAAACCATTTATTTCTTTGGTCACCAAAGTATTGAACTTATCAAGCTCGGTATTGATCTTAGCCGACAATTCGTCTTTAACTTCGATATCCTGAGCTGTTGGAGGGAAATCATCCATAGTAATCAAACTATTGAGATGGCCCAGTTTATTGGTTAACCTGATCGGAAAATTAAGAGGATCCTGATTGCTTTTGTTCTTTGTCTGGTACAAGGCTTTCTCAATTTCTGAAAAAGATTCTTTAAGCTCTTTGGCCTTGTCTACCAATTCACTTACTGCTGCTTCTCCTTCATATTGTTTAACAAATGAACCCAACTGATCATTGATTTTTCTGATTTTTTTAATTGACTTATGTGCCTTGCCAATTGTTTGATTCACATCAAAAACAAAATCATATTGTTCCTGCATTTGTTCAAGGCTTACCTCCGCTCTCGGATCAGGCAGAATTTTAAAAGCCTGGTTTTGGGTTTTCTTATTAACAGTCAGGCTAACCTGATAGTCTCCCGGAACAACTTTAGCCCCATTTAAACTCGCCCACCAAAGTATCATACCATCGAACTTTTCCGCTCCTTCTGTTCTGGTATTCCAAACAAATTTATTGGCTCCCTTTTCAACCTTCAATTTCTTCTCTTTTTTCTTGTCAAAATTTGAAAAAGATGCCAGCGTATCCCCTTGAAGATTTAGATAGGTCATATGAATACTATCTTTCTTTTCATCGTAATCTTCTATATTAAAATAAGTGATCACACCATTTTCGAGGTTGGTTCCTGCCGTATTAGAAGGTTTGCCACCACGTCCTTTCGTTCTATAAGTACTTTTTGGCGCGTACAAATAATCCTTACCTGCTTGCTTCGCTTTTTCTAATTGGTGAATCACTGTCAGATCATCAAGTATCCAAAGACTTCTCCCCTGAGTTGCCACAATCAAATTGTTTTCCTTAATCGCAAGATCAGTAATAGGAACAATAGGCAGATTCAGTTGAAATTTTTGCCAATTGGCTCCAGAATTAAAGGAAGCATACATTCCCGTCTCGGTACCGGCATATAACAATCCTTTTTGAGCAGGATCTTCCCTAAGTACTCTTGTAAAATGCTCTGCATTTATACCATTGGTTATTTTTTGCCAAGTTTTTCCATAGTCGGTTGTCCGGTATAAATAGGGTGTAAAATCCCCCAATTTATATCTGGTACCAGCGATATAACAGGTTCCTTCATCAAAATTTGAAGGCTCAACACTATTGATCATCATCCATTCAGGCATCCCGTTGGGAGTGACATTTTCCCAGCTTTTACCCCCGTCTTTTGTTACATGCACCAAACCATCATCTGTTCCAACCCAAAGAAGGCCTTCCTTTAAGGGACTCTCATTCGCGGCGAAAATTGTGCAATAATATTCCACACTTGTATTGTCTTGAGTGATTGGCCCTCCACTCGAGACCAGTTTTTCAGGATCGTTTCTAGTTAGGTCCTCACTAATTAATTCCCAACTTTGACCTTCATTTTCAGATACATGAACATGATTGGAAAAAGTATATAATCGCTTTGGATTGTGTTTGCTGAAAATAATCGGGAAATTCCATTGAAATCTATATTTCATGCCTTCAGCTCCATGGCCCATAGGGTTATCCGGCCAAACATTAATGGCCCTAACGGTTCCAGTTTTATGGTTTACTCTAGTCAGGAATCCATCGTAACTACCTCCATATACAATATCATCATCGGTAGGATCGACTGCGATATGTGCAGATTCTCCCCCGGCTGTTTCCTCCCAATCGTCTTCATTTATGCTTCTTCCGTCACTGCGGTGTCTTATTCTTACCGTAGAATTATCCTGCTGAGCGGCATAAATTCTGTACGGAAAACTATTGTCAGTCGTGACTCGGTAAAATTGAGAAGTGGGCTGATTGTGATAGCTTGTCCAGGTTTCCCCTCCATCATAAGTAATTTGTGCCCCTCCATCGTCTCCAATAATCATTCTTTTTGAATTTTGCGGATCAATCCACAGATCATGATGGTCTCCATGAGGGGCAACATGAGTTGTAAATGATTTTCCTCCATCTGTCGATTTATGATACCTTACATTCAAAACATATACGGTATTCTCATCTTCAGTATCAGCGTATAAACGCGTATAATACCAGGCTCTTTGGCGTAATTTTCTTTCATCATTTACCTTTGACCATGTTTCTCCTCCGTCATCACTCCTGTATAAACCGCCTTTTTCCTTATTTTCTACCATGGCCCAAACCCTTTCAGAATTCTTAGGTGAAACAGTCACGCCAATGATTCCGAGGGTATCAGTAGGAAATCCTTTGTTCTTTGATATTTCTTTCCATGAGGCGCCGCTGTCGGAACTTTTCCATAAAGCTGAGCCTTCTCCTCCGCTGCTCAAACTATAAGGTGTTCTTTGCACTCTCCATGTTGATGCATAAAGAATTCTCGGATTATTTGGATCCATCTTTAGATCTACCACCCCAGCATAATTATTGGCGAATAAAACTTTCTTCCAAGTTTTTCCTCCATCTTCAGTTTTGTATAAGCCCCTTTCACTTGTTGGCTTATAGATATTTCCCATAACGCCCGCATAAACCGTATTATGATCTCTTGGATGTATGGCAAGTCTCGAAATATGTCTTGAGGTTTTTAACCCAGAAGCCTCCCATGTTTTTCCGGCATCTTCACTTTTCCATATACCATATCCTGAAGAAACGTTACCTCTCACGGTTTTTTCTCCGCCTCCCACATAGATCACATTTTTATCTGTTTCAGAAACAGCAATTGATCCGATACTGCCACCAAAGAATCCATCAGAAATATTATCCCATGTTCGGCCTCCGTCTTTGGTATTCCAAATTCCGCCTCCTGTTGAACCAAAATAGAAATGATTTGGTTCTCCTGGCACGCCCGTAACAGCAGCTGATCGTCCTCCTCTAAAAGGGCCGATCAATCTGTATTCAAGTCCTTTATATAAAGACTCTTCATATTGAGCAGGGCTAACTTCATTTTTGTTTTTCTTTTTTTTCTGAGCATTCGATTCGGTGCAAACCAATAGTATTAATACCATCAGAAGTCCCGATTTAAAAAAATTGATTTTGAACATGGTTTGGAATTAAAATTACAACGCTAATTTAATAATATAAATGATAGTTCATCACAAATAAAATTATTCATCAAATTTTCGATACGAAAAAATTTTCGAGCTTCTTCGGCTTACTAATTAAATATGTTGCCCTTCATATAATAGCAATATTTGTTCTAAAAAATAAATTCACCCACTTGCAAACCAACCTTTTACTTTGTATCTTAGAAAGGTGAAAAGTTATAAAAACATCAATGACCCTCAACGAAGTTTTGTCGCACCTTTTGTAGACAAGCACAGCGGTAAAAATGAATTTTTTGCTGAAATTGACAAACATATCAACTGGGACCCTATTGCAACAAAAATTAAATTGATTTATACAAAGGGTCTTTCCGATAGAGGGGCCAAAGCCTATTCCCCTCTTTTGTTATTTAAAATGCATTTGATTTCCAAATGGTACAGACTATCGGATACACAAACAGAAGCCATGGTCTATGACAGTATTTCTGCCCTTAGATTTTGTGGTCTTCCCATAGAAGATAGTGTTCCTGGTCATAGTACCTTAAGTCGTTTTAAAAAAGAGTTAACAGACCATGGCGCCCTGAAAAGCCTGGAAAAAGATATTGATGCTCAGTTAAAATCACAAGATTTTAAAATTCAGCCTGGCAAAGGACGTTTGGACGCGAAATTATTAATGATGTAATGAAAAATACAATTTAATATTAAGTTCCCAGAATCGTAATCACTAATTTCCTCGACCCTCCATGATTTCTGTGCTCACACAAATAAATACCTTGCCAGATACCCATATTCAACCTGCCATTAGTAATTGGTATTTGCACCGAAGCACCCATTAAAGAGGCTTTTATATGGGCGGGCATATCATCAGGCCCTTCATAGGTATGTACATAATATGGAGCATCTTCAGGAACCATTTGATTCATATGACTTTCAAAATCTGTT
This sequence comes from uncultured Flavobacteriaceae bacterium, assembly GCA_964586115.1. GTDB lineage: Bacteria > Bacteroidota > Bacteroidia > Flavobacteriales > Flavobacteriaceae > Lutimonas. The sequence goes on from CAZPHF010000024.1 coordinate 8,694, forward strand.
CTAACGCTTGGATCAGCATTTTCATTAATTGTCAAACTTGCCGAGGTATGTTTTATAAATACTTGAATCCATCCAGTATTGATCTCCTTGATCTCAGGCAATTGCTCCAAAATTTGTTTCGTGATCAAATGAAAACCACGAGTATGGGGTTTTAAATTGATCTCTTTTTGAAATGATTTCATGGGCTTGGCAGTAATAAGTGCCCTCTAAATTAATCAAAAGGATTTTAAAAATTAATGCATGAAGGCGAGAATGCTACAATGATTGAATCGGGTTGCCCTTATTCTCAAGTTTCAAGAATTCTCTTATTGTATCATTATAACATTCCATCATTCAATAACTCATCCTTTGCTACCCAAAAACAAAATCTCATTACAAACGATCTCAGTAATGTACTTTTTATTCCCATTCTCGTCGTCCCACGATCTGGTAGTGAGTTTTCCTTCAAGTGCTACTTCTTTTCCTTTTTGCAGGTAAGATTCAACCAAATCAGCAGTTTTGTTCCATGCAATTACATTATGCCATTCTGTTTCCTCTATTTTTTCACCTTTAGTATTGGTATAACTGTCATTGGTTGCTAAGGAAAACTTTGCCAATTTAGTGCCTGATTCAAGTGTTTTCACGTCTGGGTTCATTCCTAAATGCCCGATCAATTGTACTCTGTTTCTTAATTTATTCATTGTATTTGGTTTTGTGCCCATATCTTTTGAGCTGTTAAACTTATAGCAAACCTGAACTGATTCGCTTCTGCAAATTTGTGACAGGAAATTCAAAAGGTTTGCCTGTTAAACATTTACTTTCGTATGTAATTGAATGTAGTCGTTTGAAATCGGTTATTACTCCCTATATTTGGATAATGTTACTCCAAACAATTAGTAAAAAATATGGGCACTCTAATGAAATAAAAAACATATGAAAATCATATATCTCATGCTTTTTGCGATCCCTCTACTGAGTTGTCAAAAGGATTCGACTGTTTTAATTGAAGAAGACAAAGAAGCCGTCAAACAGACTTTAACTGCGATGTGGGAGTCCATAGAAAAGAAAGATATTGAAACATATGCTACATATATTCATGCTGACTTTACCCAATTCGGAGAAACTGATTCTGTATTAAGAGTTGGGAAAACTGCAGAAGTTGAAGGAATCAAATCTTGGGTTAAGATCTCTTCAGATATCCATACAGAAATGCATGAACCCAAAATCACAATTAAAGATCGGGTCGCCTGGATCACTTATTACTGGAGTGATCAGGGATTCACTAATGGAGTTGCATTTACTTCAAGGGGTAAATCAACACGAATATTTGTAAAAGAAGCTGGGAAGTGGCTCTGTATCCACGGACACTATACCCTCCTGCCTTAAAAAAAACTAAATGGAAACTAAACTGTGTTTGGAATGCGGAGAGCGTATTCAAGGAAGAAGTGATAAGAAATATTGTAGCGATTATTGTCGTAATTCACATAATAACAAAGTGAATAAGGACAGTAAAAATCTGATCAGAAATACGAATAATCGTTTGAGAAAAAACTATAAAATTCTCTCCGAACTAAATTCCAAGGGAAAGACAAAAGTGGTTCGTAATACCCTGAATATCAATAACTTTGATTTTTCATTGTTTACCTCTATCTATACCACCAAAATTGGAAAAGTATATTATTACGTCTACGATCAAGGTTATCTAGAGCTGGACAATGATTATTTTCTTTTGATCAAAAGAGAATAAAGGACGTAAAATTCATTAAGCGCCTTAATACATTTGTAACAATACCTATATTCATTCGTCGAATCATAAAAATATTATATGCGATTCAAATTTTTATGTTTGTCCTTTCTTCTGATACAGGCTATTGCTTCAAGCATCTATGCTCAAGACAATAGCGTCATTACAGGGAAAATTATAAATGGGGAAGATAAAGAACCTTTACCCTTTGCATCCATTCGGTTAAAAAATCATCCTATAGGCACCATTAGCAATGAAAATGGTGACTTCGATTTTTATATTCCAAAATCAAAAAGAACTGATACCTTAACCATTAGTTTTATTGGCTTTAACACTTATGAAGTGCCTTTGGCTAATATCAATCGAGAACTGGAAATCCTTTTGACGCCTAGTTCCAATGTGCTGGATGAAGTGATCCTTACCGAAAAAGATCCGCTCGATTACATCAAAAAAGCGTTAGATAGACTTCCTGAAAATTATCCGCAAAACGATTATCAAACCATCGCCTACTACCGAGAAAAATTCATCGAAAATGGCGCCGTAATCAACAAGGAAGAAGGGGTGTTCAAGACCTACTATCCCATGGCAGGAGATTCGGCAAAAAATCAACACCAGTTACTTTTGTACGAACCTGAAGAAAATCCTCAGCAATTTCAATTCATGAGAGAATGGTTTGAGGCCAAACAGGAAAAAAGGAAAAAGAAGGCTATCAAAAAAGGTGAGGAATTTGACGAAGAAGAGTATGACAGCGATATGGATATGGATTTTGGAGGTCCTGAATCTGTTATAGATCTGGATATTAATAATGAGCGAGACAATTATTTAAACCCAAAGCACTTCAAAAAATACGAGTACAGTTTTGGCGACGAAACTTCGTTGAATGGTGAAAGGCTTGTGACCATTAATTTTAAAGCGAAAAAGTCAATTGATCACAAGAAGGATTCTGGGAAAATCCTTATCAATACAGAAGATTATGCCATCGTTTCTATAGAACAAACAGGTAAATTCAGCATTCCGTTTATTGTGAAGCCTATACTATTCGTCATCGGTCTTAAAATAGAAAATCCAACTTTTAGTACCGTAATCAGTTATCAGAAGTTTAAAGACAAGTGGTACCCACAATTGTTTCGTTGGGATGCCAAAATAAAACTTACCAAGAGGCATACCTTTGATGCCAATGAAAATTCTGATATCAACATTGGTCAGGTTTTCTTTATCAATGAACTTGACTCTGTAGCAAGTCCAATTTTGGAAGCCAAACGATTCGATGAAAACGAAGATATGGACGGACAGGTCTATAATGATCTAAATTTACAGTGGGGAGAGTTAAATGTGATCAAAGACTAGTCTCTGTTCATTGACTTAGTCCCTCATTAAATAATTCTAAAAAATTTAGCCTAATTATTGCCAATAATAGGGTAAAAAAAGCACATCTTTTTAGTATATTTGTCTTCCATTTTAAAAAAATATGAAACATTCATGATGATTGTTTAATCCGTTGATTAATGACTATTTGAGTGTTCCATCTGACTGATAAAAAACAACTGAAATAAACAGATGAAGACAATTAACGATTTTAATTTCGAGAACAAAAAGGCTCTGATTAGGGTAGATTTTAATGTGCCTCTGAATGAGGAGCTAAAAATAACTGATGCAACAAGAATTGAGGCCGCAAAACCGACCATTCTTAAAGTGCTGGAAGATGGTGGTAGTGCCGTATTAATGTCACACTTAGGACGGCCTAAAGGAGTTGAAGAAAAATTCTCCTTAAAGAGCATTGTCGATACGGTTAGTGACATTATCGGGGTAAAAGTAAAATTTGTGAATGATTGTATTGGAGCTGAGGTTGAAAAAGCTGTTGCAGAATTGCAGAATGGCGAAGTCTTGTTATTAGAAAATTTAAGATTCTATGGCGAAGAAAAAGCAGGAGACAAGGAATTTGCTGAAAAATTAGCCAAGAATGGTGACATTTATGTAAATGACGCCTTTGGTACTGCCCACAGAGCGCATGCTTCAACAGCTATCATTGCTGAATTCTTTCCTGATAGCAAATGTTTCGGATTGTTACTTGCGAAAGAAATTGAAAGTCTTGAAAAAGTTTTAGGATCCAGTGAAAAACCGGTTACTGCTATTTTGGGAGGTTCAAAAGTTTCATCAAAAATTACAGTCATAGAAAATATTCTTGACAAAATAGACCACTTAATTATTGGTGGTGGAATGAGCTTCACCTTTATCAAAGCACTTGGTGGGAGCATTGGAAATTCGATTTGTGAAGATGATAAACAAGATCTTGCCCTTAGCATTTTAAAACAAGCTGAAGAAAAAGGTGTAAAAGTTCATTTACCTGTTGATGTCGTGGCTGCTGATGCGTTCAGTAACGATGCAAATACACAGGTGGTAGATATTTATCATATTCCTGATGGTTGGGAAGGTCTTGATTCAGGCCCTAAAACCAATGTTGGCTTTTCATTTGTGATCGCACAATCTAAGACGATCCTTTGGAATGGCCCTGTTGGAGTTTTTGAAATGAAATCTTTTTCAAAAGGCACCATCGAACTAGGTAATGCTATTGCAGATGCCACCGAAGATGGCGCTTTCTCTCTAGTGGGAGGAGGAGACTCAGTGGCGGCGGTTAAACAGTTTGGTTTCGCAGATAAAGTGAGCTATGTGTCTACCGGTGGTGGAGCCATGCTTGAAATGCTTGAAGGTAAATCATTGCCTGGTATAGATGCCATCTTAAAATAAGCTATTTCAAATTTAATTTATAAATTTAGGGGTCTGAAATCTAAACGTGATTTCAGACCCTTTTTCCATATACAATAACTAAAAAAATCGAATACGCAATCATCATATGAAATACACTAAAATTCCACAGACCGATATAAAAGTGAGTAAGATCTGTTTGGGTACCATGACTTATGGGCAGCAAAATACTGAGGCAGAAGCCCATGAGCAACTTAATTATGCCTTTGATAAAGGCATAAATTTTATTGATACCGCTGAAATGTATCCCATCCCCAGCAAAAAAGAAACTCAAGGTAGCACAGAGCGCTTTATAGGAAGCTGGCTAAAAGATCAAAAAAGAGAAGATTTAGTGGTAGGAACCAAAATAACAGGACCCATGCCTTATTTCAATTTTATAAGACCAAACTTAGGCTTTTCCAAAAAAGTAGTTCATGATGCCCTAAACCAGAGTTTGCAGCGCCTACAAACTGATTATGTAGATATCTATCAACTACATTGGCCTGAAAGAAGTGTAAACTTCTTTGGGCAAAGAAACTACAAGCACAATCCTGATGAAAAATGGGAGGATAATTTAAAGGAAATCATCGAAACACTTGATGGTTTGGTTAAGGAAGGTAAGATTAGACATTACGGTGTATCGAATGAAACTTCCTGGGGAGTTATGAGACAGGTTAATGAAAGCAAAATTCACGGGTTGACAACCTGTAAGACCATTCAAAACCCCTATTCTCTTCTGAACAGAACCTTCGAAATCAATCTGGCAGAAGTATCACTAAGGGAAAAGGTTGGGTTACTGGCCTATTCACCCTTGGCTTTTGGGGTTTTATCAGGCAAATATCTTGAGGGTCAAATGCCGGAGAATTCCAGGTTAAAATTGTTTCCCGCCTATTCAAGGTATAGCAATCCTCAGGCGATGAAACTAACCGCCTTGTACGCTGAACTGGCGAAACAAAATAATTTAAGTCTTACTGAATTGAGTCTTGCATTTGTTAACCAACGTCCTTTTGTGACCAGTAA
>CAZPHF010000024.1:14278-30095 GCA_964586115.1 uncultured Flavobacteriaceae bacterium
AATGAAAAAAAATAAATTAATGAGACAAGCCTTTTTTACCCTGTTGATTTTTTTGAGTTCATTGAATGTAATGGCTCAGAACGAGTATGTCCCAAGCAAAGAAAATCTTGAAGCCCGTGAATGGTTTGAAGATGCTAAATTTGGCCTGTTTATCCATTGGGGGGTTTACAGTGTATTGGGTGATGGTGAATGGGTAATGAACAACCAAAATATTTCGGTGGATTCCTATGAAAAACTGCCTGTCTTTTTTAATCCTGTTGATTATGACCCTGAACAGTGGGTGAAATTGGCTAAAGAAGCTGGTATGAAATATATTACCATCACCAGCAGGCATCATGACGGTTTTTCTATGTTTGATACCCAGGCCTCTGATTACAACATTGTTGAAAGGACCCCTTATAAACAAGATGTTTTAAAAGCCCTTGCAGCTGCCTGCAAAAAGGAAGGCATTAAATTGTTTTTCTATTACTCCCTTCTTGACTGGAGAAGTGATGATTATTTCCCAAGAGGAAGAACAGGTAAAGGAATTGAAGGCAGGGCTGACACCGGTGACTGGAATAAATACATCAGTTTTATGAAAGCCCAGCTCACCGAACTGCTCACCAATTATGGTGAGATAGCCGGAATTTGGTTTGACGGTCATTGGGATCAAAAAGAATGGGATGGTAAAAAATTTGGTGCTGCAAAAGTTGATTGGCACTATGACGAGATCTACTCTCTGATCCATCAACTTCAACCTCAATGTCTTATAGGGAACAACCATCATCTGGCTCCTATTAAAGGAGAGGATTTTCAGATGTTTGAAAAAGACCTTCCCGGTAAAAACACCACAGGTTGGGGAACAAGTTCCACTAATATAGGAGCCTTGCCCAAGGAAGTATGTGAAACGATCAATGGGTCCTGGGGTTTCAATTTACAAGATAAAAAACACAAATCTGATAAAGAATTGATCCAGTATTTGATCAATGCAGCAGGTTATGGTAGCAATTTATTACTTAATGTGGGGCCCATGCCCAATGGAGAAATTCAACCCGAACATATAAATTCATTGAAAAATATAGGTGCATGGCTCGACCAAAATGGAGAAACCATCTATGGCACTCGTCAAGGTCCTGTTGCCCCAAGTAGTTCTATAGTCTCTACACAAAAAGAAGGAATAGTATATCTCCACCTGCTTAATCATCAAAAAGACACCTATCTAATCCCTCATTTTAAAGGAAAAATTAAAAAGATGACCTTCTTTACAAATGGTAAAAAAGTGACTTATAAGGTGAATGAATTCGGACTTACCTTTGCCGTTCCTAAAGACTCCAGAGATGACATTGATACCATCATACAAATGGAACTCAAACAATAGTCTCTATAAAAATTTCGAAGCTTCTTCGATTTCCATTTGTATAAGTCAAGACTTTAAATCGCCTACATTTGGCACTAGTAACCTAGCTTTTTCCTGACTCTTTTTAGTACCTCATCAGCAACCAGGTGGGCCTTTTGGGCTCCTTGCTTTAGGATTCGGTCAACCTCTTCAAGATGCTCCATGTAATAATGATACTTTTCACGCTCAGTCTTAAAGGTTTCGACCAACAATTCATAAAAAGCTTGTTTGGCGTGTCCGTATCCATAATTGCCTCCCAAATAATTCGCTCTCATTTCTTCAATTTGAGCTTCACTGGCCACTAATTTATACAATGCAAACAAGTTGCAGGTATCAGGATCTTTTGGATCTTCCATGGGAGTTGAATCCGTTTTGATCTTCATGATCTGTTTTCTCAACTGCTTGTCTGTCAAAAATATATCGATGATGTTTCCTTTGGATTTACTCATTTTTTCACCATCAGTTCCAGGAACATACATGGTGCTTTCCTGAATTTTGGCCAGAGGTGCTACCAGGGTATCTCCCATTTGATGGTTGAACCTATTCGCTACATCTCTTGACATTTCAAGGTGTTGTAATTGATCTTTCCCTACCGGAACCACATCGGCATCATATAACAGAATATCAGCCGCCATTAGCATAGGGTAAGAAAAAAGACCCGAATTTACGTCTTCCAATCTATCAGCTTTATCCTTAAAACTATGGGCTAAGGTCAAGCGCTGGTATGGGTAAAAACAGCTCAAATACCAAGAAAGTTCCGTCACTTGAGGTACATCACTTTGCCTGTAAAAGACGGTTTTATCTACATCTACACCAAAAGCAAGCCAGGTGGCTGCAGTACTGTGCGTGTTTTGTCTTAATTCAGTGGCATTCTTGATCTGGGTCAAAGAATGAAGATCTGCTATAAATAAAAAAGATTCTTCTTTAGATTCTTTGGACATCCTTATAGCAGGAATGATGGCACCAAGCAAATTTCCTAAATGAGGAGTACCTGTGCTCTGGACTCCGGTTAATATTCTTGACATGTAACTCTCTTAATAATTTCAATGGCAAAAATAAGGAAATAAGCCTGAATACATAACGATTAGGCCAGAATCTCTTTGGAGCTATTATTGCCTATAAAAATGGTCAAATGTATGACCTACTTTTTAATTAATCGCCCTACGTAAAGTATAACAACGGCACCTGCCACAGCAGTAATTAAAGAACCTATCAGACTTCCATCAGTACTTATTCCGAAAAGACTAAATACCCAGCCTCCAACTACACCACCTATGATTCCCAGCACCATGTTCATAGCAAGACCAAATCCACCGCCCTTCATGATCTTTCCAGCCAGCCAGCCAGCAATTGCACCAATAATAATAAAATAGATAAAGCTCATAGTTAAAAGTTTAATCAGTTAATATTGAATAAATTTAAGGAAAAAAATAAAGTTTAAGTGATTTAAAAAAATATTAAATCCCGGATCTGGCTAATTTTAGTAATTTTGATTATTATGAAAAATAAGACCACTTTCTACGACTCCAGAGAAGAAATTTTAAACATCATCACCCATGGCATAGGCTTTATTCTAAGTATTGTTGCCCTGGTTGTGCTGTTAGTTAGCGCTTCTAAATACGGCAATGCCACTCATATTACTAGTTTTGCCATTTTCGGTGCCAGCTTAATTGTTTTGTACGCGGCTTCCACCCTCTACCACTATACTCAAAATCCTGAATTAAGGCACAAATTAAATATCCTCGATCACTCGGCTATTTATGTTTTAATCGCTGGCACCTATACCCCATTTACTCTGGTGGTTTTAAAAGGTTGGGTAGGATGGACCATTTTTGGTATCTCATGGGGGTTGGCCCTTGTGGGGATTATTTTTAAGGTTTTTTACTTTGGTAAATATGACAAAGTCTCAACCATTGCTTATGTCCTGATGGGCTGGGTAATTATTTTCGCCATTAAGCCACTGATCGATAGTTTCCCGACACCGGGCCTTTTGTGGCTCTTTTCAGGTGGTTTGGCCTATAGTATTGGTGCGCTATTGTACAGTATTAAGAGTATCCGATTCAACCATGCCATTTTCCATGTTTTTGTCCTCCTTGGAAGTTTTTGTCATTTTATGGCTGTATTCCTGTATGTGTTGCCGGAAAGATAGGCTACTTTTCTTCCTTTTGATGAAGATATCTTGTGAGTTGCATCGAAAGGTCCAGAAGAATGATCTTGGCATTTCCGTTTCTTTCAATATGATACATGGCATCTTCAATAGCCTTGTTAATATCCTCAATATTAGCCCCATGTATAAAAGGAGCGAATTTTTCTATATCAAAATTATTCTCGTGTGACTCAAAAAATACAAGCGAACGCGCATTGTAATTTGTCAGCAATGCCTGTCTGAAAAAATGAGAGCAATATTTTAAAAATCTTTTTTGTGTCTCTCTACCTGTTTTGGCGATTTCCTCACTCCATTTGATCAGATCCTGTACTACACTGGCATCTCCTTTTGCCTTAAACGCTGCTCTTACCCAAGTAATAAACCACTTTTCAAAGGCAAGTTCATTATCGTCATGATGTAAAAGATGCAATGCTTTGTTCCAATTTCCATTAGATTGTTGTGCGATTTTTATTGCTTGAGTTTCATCCACCTGATGCCTACTGATCAAAGTGTCAATTATATTTTGTTCTGTTAAAGATTGAAAATGAAGCACCTGACATCTCGATAAAATAGTTTTGATGATCAACTCTTCATTTTCAGCAATCAATAAAAACAGGGTGCGTTCGGGTGGCTCCTCGATCAGTTTCAGCAATTTATTCGAGGCTGAAGCATTCATCTTATCTGCCATCCAAATGATCATCACTTTATAACCTCCTTCATAAGGCTTTAGAATCAGCTTTTTAACAATCTCTTCTGCCTCATCTACTCCAATCTGACCTTGTTTATTCTCAATTCCAAGCAATTGATACCAGTTAAATAAACTCCCATAAGGTGTCTCTTTTACAAATTGCCTCCATTCTTGCATAAAGGAATTACTCGTTGGATGCTTTTTAACCCTTTCATTTGTGGTTACCGGAAAGGCAAAATGCAGATCGGGATGCATAAGTTTTTCAACCTTAAGATTACAAGAGGAGTTTCCGTTATTATTCTCTCCTTCTTTGTTTTGGCAAAGAATATATTGAGCATAAGCAATGGCCATGGGAAGAACACCGCTTCCTGTTGGCGCAATAAATAACTGCGCATGAGGAATTCTTGCATTCTCAACTGTTTTGGTCAAGTGATGCTTGATGCGCTGTTGCCCGATGATGTCTGAAAAAAGCATCCGAATGAATCTTAATTTACAAAGAAAACAAAAAGTTAGGATTTACACTGATAAAGAAGGACTAATTTCAAAGTCAGGTATTGTATAAAAAAACTTATTTTTGCCACAAATTAAACCGGATGACTCGATTTTTGAACTGTTTGAACCGGAGCTAATTCATCAATAGTAATTTCAATTCATGGTCATTATTACATTGCAGAGAAAAAAATGTATTGGTTGCAACTATTGCGTGGAGCTAGCGCCAAAACAATTTCAAATGTCAAAAAAAGATGGCAAATGCGTTTTGCTCCATTCCGGTGAGAAAAAGGGGTTTTTTACCATTAAATCACCAGACATGTCTATTTTGGAAGATGCTATTAAAGCCAAGGAGGCCTGCCCTGTAAACATCATCAGTGTCAAGGAAAATTAGGCTCCTCCTTGAATAATTTTAACCGATGTTTTTAGTTTGGCATTATTGATTATATTTACCTAAAATTTTTCGAACTTATATTGAGAATTTACCTGTTTTGACATTGCATGGAGCAAAAGAAAGAACGGTGACTGAAATAATTCAAAATCAGGTAAATACCAATTCTCAATTCAAAATATAAATATATTATGAGCTGTACTTCGTGCTCATCCTCTATAGATGGATTGCCTCTGGGCTGCAAAAGCAATGGGGCCTGTGCTTCAGGAAGCTGTGACAAAATGAATGTTTTTGACTGGCTTGCAAACATGTCTTTGCCCAATGGGCAAAAACCTTTTGATATTGCAGAAATTAGATTCAAAAATGGACGCAAAGGCTTCTATAGAAATACTAAAGAACTTCAAATTTGCATCGGTGAAATTGTAGCTGTAGAAAGTTCTCCAGGCCATGATATAGGTGTTGTGTCGTTAACAGGCGAACTTGTGAAAGTTCAAATGCGTAAAAAGAAGGTGTCAGACAAGGAAGAAATTTCTCAAATCTATAGAAAAGCTTCTGAAAAGGATATCGAAATCTGGACAATAGCGAGAAACAAAGAAAAGGAGGTTCAAAAAAAATCAAGGCTTATCATCAGTAGGTTGGGACTAAAAATGAAATTGTCGGATGTTGAATTTCAAGGCGATGGCAACAAAGCCACTTTTTATTACACGGCGGATGACAGAGTTGATTTCAGACAATTGATCAGAGAGCTTGCAGGCACTTTTAGTCTTCGTGTTGAAATGAAGCAGGTGGGTTTAAGACAAGAAGCTGCTCGTCTTGGAGGTATAGGTTCGTGTGGAAGAGAACTTTGTTGTTCAACCTGGTTAACTGATTTTAGGTCAGTAAGCACTTCAGCTGCGCGCTATCAGCAACTATCATTGAACCCTCAAAAACTTGCCGGACAATGTGGCAAATTAAAATGTTGTTTGAACTATGAGCTGGATTCTTATATGGATGCGCTCAAATCATTCCCGAAAACTAATGTTTGGTTACAGACCGAGAAGGGTCCTGCAATTTTTCAAAAAATGGATATTTTTCGAGGATGGGTTTGGTATGCTTATAAAGAAAACCCTGTTAACTGGCATAAACTTACAGTAGAACAGACCAATCAGATCATAGAATTGAACAAGGAAAACAAGAAAGCAACAAGTTTGGAGGAATATGCTATGGAGCTTGAATTCGAAGTTATAGAAACTTCTAATTTTACAGATGTTGTTGGTCAGGATAGTCTTACACGATTTGATAAACCGAAATTCAAAAAGAAGAAAAAAAGAAACAACAACAATCGCAATCGAAATTTCAAAGGGAACAAAAAAAATCTTCAAAAAAAGAATAATTAAGAATGAAAATTCAAATGAGGAAGATAGGTCTTGGCTTTGGAAAGCTATTTTTAGCCTTTATCATTGTGTCCTTTACCCTGTCTTGTACAAATAAAACTATTTACAATCAATACCAACACATTGAAAATAGTCAATGGCATAAGGATTCTATTATCAATTTTACGATCAACTCTGCGGATACACTTTCAAAGAATAATCTGTATGTCACCCTTCGCAACAATAAAGATTATGAATTCAGTAATTTGTTCCTAATTGTTGGCATCAAATTTCCCAATAATTATCAGATCGTGGATACCCTTGAATATGAAATGACGAGTCCTGAAGGTCGATTCCTTGGAAATGGCATTACGGATGTCAAAGAAAATAAATTAGAATATAAAACCAATGTTACCTTTTCTTTGATCGGGGATTATGATGTCTCGGTGCAGCAAGCCATGAGAAGAACAAGAGATATTGATGGACTCAGTAGCCTGAATGGTATTACCGATGTTGGATTACAAATTGAAAAATTAAATTAATGGCTCAGAAAGGTCAAAAAACTGGCGTAAGTAAATTCACCCAATGGATCTGGAAGTTGTTCCTCGGAGGACTGGTATTTTTGTTTTTACTATTTTTCTTGGCAGCTCTCGATGTTTTTGGAAAATTACCAACTTTCGAAGAATTAGAAAATCCTGAAAACAACCTGGCCACAGAGGTTATTTCCATCGATGGCATAACCTTGGGTAAATATTACAGGGAAAACAGAACTCCTGTCAAATACAGTGAGTTACCTGATAATCTTATACAGGCCTTGGTCGCCACAGAAGATGAGCGCTATTATGAACACTCAGGAATAGATTTTCAGGGCACAGGAAGAGCGGCGGCAAAATTAGGAAAAGACGGGGGTGCAAGCACCATTACCCAGCAACTTGCCAAAATGTTGTTTACCAAAAAAGCTTCGGGTAATATTGCTAAAAGGTTGATTCAAAAGGTAAAGGAGTGGGTTATTGCCATCAGGCTTGAAAAACAGTATACCAAGAATGAGATCATTACCATGTATTTCAATAAATACGATTTTACAAATAGCGCAGTAGGCATACGGTCGGCTAGTAGAATTTATTTTGGCAAGGAACCAAATGATCTGCAAATTGAAGAATCTGCCATGTTGGTAGGGATGCTAAAAAACTCTTCCCTATACAACCCCATTAGACGACCTGAAATGGTAATGCAGAGAAGAAATGTTGTTTTTGGCCAGATGTTGAGAAATGATTTTATTAATGAACAAGAAAAGGATTCACTTCAAAACCTACCCCTCAAACTTGACATTAATCTCGAAGGTCATAGTGACGGAACGGCAACTTACTTTAGGGAATATGTTCGTGAATTCATGAGAAAATGGATGAAAGAAAACCCAAAGACCAATGGAGAAAGCTATAATATTTATCGTGACGGCCTTAAGATTTATGTAACGCTTGATTCAAGATTACAAGAGAATGCTGAGGAAGCCATGGCTGAGCATCTTACTAATTTACAAAGAATCTTTTTCAAGCAACAGAAAAAAAATAAAACGGCACCGTTTTATGATCTTGACAAGGGGCAGATTGAAAGCACGATGCTTTCAGCTATGAAAAGGAGTGAACGATGGAGAAAAATGAAACAAAATGGAGCCTCTGAGAAAGACATTAAGGCATCATTTTATGTTGAATCGCCTATGAAAATATTTTCATGGAAGGGATCAATAGATACTGTTTTAACACCCTATGACTCTATAAGGTATACTAAATACATTTTACAATCGGGCTTGTTGTCTACAGATCCAACTACCGGACATGTAAAAGCATGGGTAGGGGGTATCGATTACAAATACTTTCAATATGATCACGTAAAACAGGGTAAAAGACAAGTGGGCTCTACCTTTAAGCCTTTTGTTTATGCTACTGCCATCAATCAGTTAGGTTTGTCGCCTTGTGATGAATTTCCTAACACACCTTATACCATACCCGCTGGTAAATATCATCTCGAAGAAGATTGGACACCAAGAAACTCAGGAGATGAATACGGAGGTTTAAGAACCTTGAAAAATGCCCTGGCAAATTCCATCAATGTAATTTCAGCTAACCTGATCGATCAAACAACACCTCAGAATGTGGTGAGAATGGCAAAAAACCTAGGGGTGGAATCAGAGATTCCAGCGGTTCCATCAGTAGCCTTGGGTACGGTTGACCTAAGCCTTTATGAAATGGTTGGTGCCTTAAATACCTTTGCCAATAAAGGGATGTATGTTAAACCAATGATGATCCTTAGAATAGAGGATAAAAACGGAACGATTCTGGAAGAATTTACTCCCGAAACTAAGGAGGTTTTAAGTGAAAGCATCGCCTTTACCACTATCAGTCTTATGGAAGGTGTAACCCGATATGGTTCAGGCATAAGATTAAGAACTTCAGGGGGTAAATACCCTGATAGTGTTGTTACTGGTTATCCTTATCAATTTAAAAATCCTATTGCAGGGAAAACCGGTACTACCCAAAATCAATCGGATGGCTGGTTTATTGGACTGGTTCCTAATTTATCCACTGGTATTTGGGTAGGTGCAGAAGACAGATCAGTCCATTTTGTAGATATTACAAGAGGGCAAGGAGCTTCAATGGCATTGCCTATCTGGGCACTCTATATGAAACGAAATTATGCCGATGAGGACCTGGATATCAGTATGGAAGAATTTGAAAAGCCTGAAAACCTGACCATCAGTGTTGACTGTGATCAAGAGATAGATAAGGACGACAAAGAAAAAGATCAAAAAAAGCCTGATTTAAACGACGAAATAGATTTCTGATAATTATGAAAGCTTCCTGGTATCCAAAAGATGATGTATTGAAAAACAGCAACATCTATCAAATGATGCTGAGCAACAATTTTGAAAACTATGAGGAATTCTGGAGATGGTCTGTATCAGAAAAGGAATCCTTTTGGGAGCAAACCATAGAAAATCTCAATCTTCAATTCCATAAACGATATACTTCGCTTTTAGATGTGTCAAAGGGAGTGGAACGGGCCCGTTGGCTGAAAGGTGCAAAGCTCAATATCGTTGATTCCTGTTTTCAAAATAAAGATGAATCCATTGCCTTAATTTTTCAATCTGAAGACGGATCTCTCGAGAAAGTCAGTCAGTTGACTCTTGAAAAATATGTGAATCGAATTGCTAATAGCTTTATAGACATCGGTTTAAAACAAGGAGATCGCATTGCCATTGATATGCCAATGACACTCGAGGCGGTCGCCATTTACCTTGCCGGAATAAAGGCCGGACTTCCAGTGGTAACAATTGCGGATAGTTTTAGCACCAATGAGATAAACGTCAGGTTAAAGATCACAAAACCTAAATTAGTCTTTACCCAGGATTTTTTAAATAGGGCGGGCAAAATATTACCCCTGTATGAAAAGGTCGTAAAAGCCGATGCTCCAAGAACAGTTGTGATCCAGGAGGGTAAGGAGAATTGCTCCCTTAGACCAAATGATCTTTTCTTTTCGGAATTTCTTTCTGAAAATGAGCGCTTCAATTCGGTAATTCAAGATCCAGATGATACGATTACTATACTGTTCTCTTCCGGAACAACAGGTGAGCCCAAAGCAATTCCTTGGACCCATAGCACCCCGATAAAATGTGCTTCTGATGGCTATTATCATCATAATATTCAGAAAGACGATGTTGTGTGCTGGCCTACCAATCTGGGCTGGATGATGGGGCCATGGCTTATATTTGCAAGCCTAATCAATAAAGCTACCATCGCCTTATACTATGGGGCTCCAATGGGACCCGAATTTGGCGCCTTTGTTCAGGATGCAGAGGTTGACATGCTTGGCCTGGTCCCAAGCATTGTAAGGCAATGGAAAAACACAGGTACAATGGAAGCTTTCAATTGGTCAAAAATCAAATGCTTTAGTTCAACTGGTGAGGCATCTAATCCTGAAGAAATGAAGTATCTGATGCAACTCGCCAATAACAAACCCATTATTGAATATTGCGGAGGAACTGAAATCGGTGGAGGCTATGTGACAAGTACAGTTGTTCAGCCAAACATTGCCAGTACCTTTTCAACTCAGGCCTTGGGGGGTGAATTTATCCTGCTCGATGAAAATAATCAAGCCTCAAAGAAAGGTGAAATATTCTTGATTCCACCTATAATGGGCTTGTCACAATCTTTGCTCAACAGAGACCATTTTAAGGTCTATTATGAAGGAACCCCTAAATATATGGGGAAAGTTCTTAGAAGGCACGGAGATGAATTGATGCAATTGGAAAATGGATACTACAAGGCTCAGGGAAGAGCTGATGATGCTATGAACCTTGGAGGAATCAAGGTGAGTTCTATACAAATCGAGGAAGTGATCAACCAACTTGAATTTGTAAAAGAAAGTGCGGCTATCGCGGTTTCTCCCTCTGATGGCGGACCAAGTCAATTGGTGCTATACATAGTCCCTTTAGCCTCTGATTTGAGTGATATAGAAAAACTAAAAGGAGCCAAAACGATCATTAAAGAAAGATTAAACCCTCTTTTTAAGGTTGAAAAATTGATCGAAATTGATCAACTTCCTCGCACGGCTTCGGGCAAAGTGATGCGCAGAACATTGAGGGATCTCTTAGACGAACAATGAATCCTGGTCGCTGAAGTTTAAGTCGTGATTTCTTTGATCTTTTTGGTTAAATTTTGATTTGAATCAAGTAGTAAGATCATGAGGTCCGCTTTTTTTTGCGATATTTGCCGCTATCAAAATCAATTTTTATGAAAGTCATCTCCTATAATGTAAATGGTATTCGCGCCGCAATTAAAAAAGGTTTTTTAGATTGGCTTAAAGCGGCAAATCCTGATGTTGTATGCATTCAGGAAACCAAAGCACAAAAGGAGCAATTGGATCTACAACTTTTTGAAGACCAGGGATATCCCTATCACTATTGGTTCTCTGCTGAGAAAAAAGGATACAGCGGAGTGGCTATTCTCTCAAAAATTGAACCTAATCAAGTGGTTTATGGAACGGGTATTGAAAATATGGATTTTGAAGGCCGTAATCTTCGATTGGATTTTGACAATATTTCCATAATGAGTTTGTATCTCCCATCGGGAACGAACGATGCGAGACTTGATTTTAAGCTGAATTATATGGCCGAGTTTCAAGATTATGTCAATGATTTAAAAAAAGAAATTCCAAATTTATTGATCTGTGGAGATTATAATATCTGTCATGAGGAGATCGATATACACAATCCTAAACAAAATAAAAACACCTCTGGGTTTCTTCCTGTTGAAAGAAAATGGATCGATGATTTTATCAATAGCGGTTTTATAGACTCCTTCAGATATCTAAATAAAGAGCCTCACAATTACAGCTGGTGGAGTTATCGAGCAAATTCAAGAAATAACAATAAGGGTTGGAGAATTGATTACTGTATGGCAAGTAATCCTTTAAAAGATCATATTGACAGGGCTTTTATCCTTCCTGAGGCAAAACACAGTGATCATTGCCCTATTGGGGTGGAACTCAAATTCTAAACGGTAGTCTTATTAGCCAATTGACCGCAGGCTGCATCAATATCTTTACCTCGGCTGTGTCTGATATTAACGGTTATGTTATTTCTTTCCAGCTCTCTTTGATAGTAGGCAACGGCCGCTTCATCAGCTTGCATAAATCCATCTTCTTCAATGGCATTATATTCGATCAAATTGACCTTTGACGGCACTTTTTTGCAATAAGCCACCAAAGCATCTATATCCTTTTTCTTATCATTGATCCCTTTCCAAACCACATATTCAAAGGTAATCACCTTATTGGTCTTCGCATACCAGTATTGAAGTGACTGCAATAGGTCAGTAAGTGTTGACTTATCGTTGATAGGCATCATTTTTGATCTCACCTCATCAATCGCTGAATGCAGTGAAACTGCTAAATTAAATTTCACATCATCATCAGCCAATTTCATGATCATTTTGTGCAATCCAACCGTAGAAAGCGTAATTCTTCTTGGAGACATTCCCAACCCTTCATCAGATGTGATCATTTCTATTGATTTGAGCACATTTTTATAATTGAGCAGCGGTTCTCCCATACCCATAAAGACTATATTATTCAACTTATGTCCCTTATAGGCTCTGCTTTGCCGGTCTATGGCAACTACCTGATCATAGATCTCATCTGGATTCAGGTTTCTCATTTTCTTCAATCTGGCAGTAGCACAAAATGTGCAGTTAAGACTGCAGCCTACCTGGCTTGAAACACAAGCTGTAGTTCTTGTGGATGTTGGTATAAATACAGATTCAACTACAAGGCCATCATGTAATCGGATAGCATTTTTAATAGTTCCATCCGAAGATTGTTGCATGTCATCCACTTCGATGTGATTGATGACAAAATGATCCAGTAAAAACTGTCTGGTTTCCTTGGAGATATTGGTCATGCTATCAAAGTCATGCGCGCCTTTATGCCATAGCCATTCATACACCTGATTACCTCTGAAGGCCTTCATGTCATGTTCCGTAAAAAAGTCTCTCAACGCTTCTTTACTAAGAGATCTTATGTCTTTTTTTACTGTCATATACTATACAAAAGCGTCCGACAACCAGTCTGCTGACGGCTGAACGGACGCTTTGATTCAATCTTTGAGGCTTAAATGATCAACATGGCATCGCCATATGAATAAAATTTATATCCCTTATCTATGGCTTCCTTATATGCTTTTTTCAACAAATCATGACCAGCGAAAGCTGAAGTCATCATCATCAATGTTGATTTTGGCGTATGGAAATTAGTAATCATACAATTCGCGATACTAAACTCATAAGGAGGGAAAATAAATTTATTGGTCCATCCTTCATAAGGCTTTAAATGCGCGTCAGCTGAAACAGAACTTTCCATAGAACGCATGACCGTAGTACCCACGGCACAAACCCTTTTCTTCTTATCGATTGCATGATTTACAGCATCTGCTGTACTTTCAGGAATAAATACTTCTTCAGAATCCATTCTGTGTTTGGAAAGATCCTCTACCTCAACTGGATTAAAGGTTCCTAAGCCCACGTGAAGGGTCAATTCTTTAAGCTCAACACCTTTGATCTCGAGTCTTTTCAACAGGTGCTTTGAAAAATGAAGTCCTGCAGTCGGAGCGGCCACGGCACCTTCATGTTTGGCATAAATAGTCTGGTACCTTTCCTCATCAGAAGCTTCTACGTCTCTTTTGATATATTTAGGAAGAGGTGTTTCACCCATTTCGTTCAGTTTTTTACGAAACTCTTCATATGATCCGTCGTATAGAAAGCGAAGTGTTCTACCTCGGGAGGTTGTATTGTCTATGACTTCTGCAACCAATCCGCTATCCTCTCCAAAAAATAATTTATTTCCTATTCTGATCTTTCTTGCTGGATCTACCAATACATCCCATAACCTACTTTCAGCATTTAATTCCCTTAACAAAAATACCTCTATTCTTGCCCCGGTCTTTTCCTTATTGCCATATAGCCTGGCTGGAAAGACTTTTGTATTATTAAAAACCAATATGTCATCTTCATCGAAATAGTCTACCAGATCTTTAAAAGATTTGTGTTCAATGGTATCATCTTTTCTGTTAAGTACCATTAATTTAGCTTCGTCTCTGAGCTCAGAAGGGTATTCGGCCAATAATCCTTCAGGAAGGTCATATTGGAAATTGGATAGCTTCATATGTTGTTTTTTTATTAAAATGCTTGCAAATATACAATCTCAAACTACCCTTTGTCAAGTCTTTTCGCATTTAAATTGCTTTTTTAGCACTATGGTGTGAAATGTGTTTTGAATCGCTATCTTTACGCAAAATTTTGCCATGTCTAAAAAAGTGATTCCATACAAGGATTCTGAACTAGGGAAAAAAGAGCAGGTAACCGAAATGTTTGATAAGGTTTCCTCCAATTATGACTTCCTTAACAGGGTATTGACCTTTGGTATCGATATTAGCTGGAGAAAGAACGTTGTCGCCTTGGTCAAAGAAGGTAAAGCCAAAAAAGTCCTTGATATAGCCACTGGAACAGGTGATCTGGCCATTATGATGGCTAAAGCAGATATTAATGATGTTACCGGACTTGATATATCTCCAGGAATGTTGAATATTGGGATACAAAAAGTGAATGACGAAGGCTTGAAAGAAAAGGTTGACATGGTGATAGGTGATTCTGAACAATTGCCTTTTAAAGATGATACTTTTGATGCCATTACGGTAGCCTTTGGGGTGAGAAATTTCGAAAACCTTGAATTAGGACTTCAGGAGATTCTTAGGGTGCTAAAATCCAAAGGATCCTTAACCGTCCTTGAAACTTCTCAACCCACTGCATTTCCAGTAAAACAAGGGTTTCAGTTTTATTCTAAATATGTGATTCCTACGGTAGGAAAACTCTTTTCGAAAGACAAGAATGCCTACAATTATTTACCGGAATCTGCTGCTGCTTTTCCGTATGGAGAAAAGTTTAACAATATTTTATTGAAAACAGGGTTTAATAGTTCTAAAGTATACCCGCAAACCCTCGGTGTCGCAACAATTTATCATGCAATTAAATAAAACCATGAACAGGCAATTCGTTTTATTAGGTCTTATCTTATGTTTCACTTTCCCAACTGTATTTGCGCAGAAGGAAAGGATAGAGTACTTGCCTAATTTTGATAAAAGGCCAATTCACTTCGGCTATTATTTGGGGCTCAATAAAAATAGTTTTGAAGTCAATTATTTTGATCAGAGCGGACTTGATCCTAGTTCTCCGGTAAACCCTACTCCTGAGCAGGATATGTTTGTTTCTGTAGATGCTTCTATGGGCTTCAATATTGGGTTTGTGATTGATTATCGCATTCATAACAATATCAATTTGCGATTCGAACCAGGATTGATGTCAAATGCAAAGACCATTACATTTATAGACCCTAATTTAGACGCAGCGCCTAATGGAATTCCAATTTATGGAAATTCCACAACCAACATGGAAAGGGAAGTTTCCGGAACTTATTTGCACTTGCCCCTATTACTTAAATTAAGTACTAACCGTTTAAATAATATAAGACCCTATATTATCGGAGGTGTTTCTTATGATTATAATTTTTCAAGTAATGAAAAAAATGGGAAAGACAACTTTGAAGGTGAATTCAGAATGACTGCCCATAATTTTATGTATGAAGTAGGTTTTGGGGTAGACTTTTACATGTACTTCTTTAAATTTACCCCTTCTATCAGAGGTGTTTTTGCCATGAACAATGAATTGGTAAATGATACAAACCCTGTGGCTTATCCTGAATATTCGAGCCCGTGGACGGGCCCTGTAGATTTTCTTGGAACCAGAGGTCTTTTCTTGAATCTGACTTTTGA